>JAUMZB010000049.1:0-1809 GCA_030528345.1 Eikenella sp. | reverse complement strand
GGTTGTTGAATCCGACGGCAGGATCAGACCGTCTGAAAGGTTGGGCGGCAGGCGGAGGAATGGTCGGATACGGGCATTCGGCCTGCGGTTTGTCGGGCGGGGCGGTTCTCCGTCTCCCCCCTCCCGCTCGCGGGAGGGGTTGGGGGAGGGTTTGCGGTTTTCAGGTAGCCTTGGCCGTTTGTGTGCGGCAGCCGCCCCCATCCCGCCCTTCCCCCGCCTGCGGGGGAAGGGTGTTGCAGCGGCAGCGGGGTTGTTGAATCCGACGGCAGGATCAGACCGTCTGCAAGGTTGGGCGGCAGGCGGATAGTCAAATACCAGCACTCAAACTGTGGCTACTAAAAAAGCAGAAAATGGGTATGAATATGATAAAGAATGAAAAATTAAAAAATTTATGTATCAAAATAGGCAGTGGTTCAACCCCAAAGGGCGGAAATAGCGTTTATTTGGAATCTGGTAATTTCAGCTTAATTCGTAGTCAAAATATTCACAACAATGGATTTAATATTCAGGGATTAGCCTACATCAGTGATTCTGATGCAGAAAGATTAAAGGGGGTAAGTGTTGAATTAGACGATGTATTAATTAACATTACAGGTGATTCAGTTGCAAGGGTGTCTTCACCGCCAGTAGAAATATTACCTGCAAGAGTAAATCAACATGTAGCTATTTTGAGAACGGATAAATCAAAATTAGACAGCCAATATTTAAAATATTATCTTATTCAAAAAGATACTCAAGAACATTTATTATCACTCGCTAGTGCAGGGGCTACTAGAAATGCATTAACGAAATCCATGTTAGAAGATTTAAAAATTCCTTTAGTTGATTTACAAGTACAAAAACAAATCGCAGGCTACCTGAAAACCCTGGACGACAAAATCCGCCTAAACACCCAAACCAACCAAACCCTCGAACACATTGCCCAAGCCCTGTTTAAAAGTTGGTTTATCGACTTTGATCCCGTCAAAGCCAAAGCCGCCGTGCTGGCCGAAGGCGGCAGCCCGCAAGCAGCCGAACGTGCCGCCATGTGCGCTATTTCCGGTAAGAACGATGCCGAACTGGACGAAATGCAGCAAACCCAAGCCGAAGCCTACCGGCAACTCGCCGCCACCGCTGCTTTGTTTCCCTGTGAAATGGAAGATAGTGAATTGGGGGAAATTCCAAAGGGGTGGAATATAAGAGCATTAGATCAAATTGCACACTATCAAAATGGCTTGGCTCTGCAAAAATTCCGCCCCGAAAATGAAGCGGATTTTTTGCCTGTAGTTAAAATTGCCCAGATCAAACAAGGTTATGCAGATAACACAGAAAAAGCTTCTCCTAATATCAACCCGAAATGTATTATAGACAACGGCGATATAGTATTTTCATGGTCTGGGTCTTTGGTTGTGGACATTTGGTGTGGAGGGAGGGCTGCTTTAAATCAGCATTTATTTAAGGTTACCTCACAAAACTATCCTAAATGGTTTTATTACCTTTATACCCGGCATCACTTGACCGAATTTCAAAGAATTGCTGCTGATAAAGCTGTAACAATGGGACATATCAAGAGAGAGCATTTAGCACAAGCGAAATGCGTTGTACCGCAAGATCATTTTTTTCATGTAGTCTCTATTTTTGAAAATTTGTTGGAAGAAATCATAAACCAACGTTTAGAAAATTCCACATTATCTGAAACCCGCGATGCCCTTTTACCCCAACTGCTTTCAGGTAGCCTGCCGTTGCCCGATGAGGCCGTCTGAAAAAGGATTATTTGTAGAAATTAGTCGCGTTGTTTACAGTATTGAAGGATGATACTGCACATGAACA
>JAUMZB010000048.1 GCA_030528345.1 Eikenella sp. | reverse complement strand
ATTCATCTGCAAACAGTGGAATGACCAGCCTGAACGCTTTAGAATAAATCCATGCTAGCTAATGGCGGGACTAAACACCTAGCATACGCCCCGCGCGGCACAGGAATGCCTGTATGTCGTGCGGGGCGTTTTGCGTGCAGGCTACCTGAAAACCGGGGCAGGCCGAAGGGAACGGTTTTGCTTTCAGGTAGCCTCCCGTACAATAGCGTCCGCTTCCGATTTCGTTTCCGCCCTATGTCGAACACCCTGCCTGCCTATGCCGACCAAGCGCCCGCGCGTGCCGCCCGTTTGGGTTTCATCTGCCTGCTGCTGTGGCTGAGCCTGCCGTTGGCGTTTGCGCTGCCGTGGCCGGTGATGGCGGTGTTCGGTGTGTTGTGGGCCGTTCAGCTGGGCAGGCTGGCCGGTTCGTCCAAACCGCTGCCCCCTTGGCTGGTGGGCATAGGAGGGCTGGCGGTGGGGGCTTTTGTGTTTTCGCAGCTGGGCACCATTGTGGGCAGCGAGGGCGGCAGCGCTTTGCTGTTACTGTTGTTGCTGCTGAAAAGTTATGAAAGCCGCCGCCTGCGCGATTGGCACATTCAGCTCAGCGGCATGGTGTTCCTGACCGGCGCCACCGTGCTGCTCAACCAAAACCTGCTGATCGGCGCCTGGCTGCTGGCGGGTTTGTTCGGCCTTGCCGCCTGTGCCGCCCTACTCAATATGCCGCCGCGCCCCGCCGTGCGCCATGCCGCCACCGCCCTGCTGCTCACCCTGCCTTTGGCCGCCGTGCTGTTTGTGGCCGTGCCGCGCCTGAGCGAGCCTTTGTGGCGCATTCCGCAGCCCAAGCAGCATCAGGCGCAAACCGGCTTGTCCGACACCATGCAGCCGGGCAGCATCAGCCGGTTGGTGCAGAGCAACCGGCTGGCGTTTAACGCCACTTTTGACGCTGGCTTTATGCCGCAGCGGCACCAGCTGTATTGGCGCGCGATCACCATGAGCCGTTTCGACGGCCGCCAATGGCGGGCCGACGACGATCAGGCCGACAGCACGGCACGCCCCGCAGGCACGGCCGCCACCGTGGCGTACAGCATGATTCTGCGCGACGAACAGGGGCGGATTCCGGCTTTGGATTATCCGCACATCAGCCTTGAGGCCGCGCAGTCGCGCAGCAGAATGCGCCACGCCGAAGGCCATACCGTGCGGGTGCGCAGCCACGAAGGTTTGCGCCGCTTTTATTTGCAGGCGGATTTGGGCGACAGGCTACCTGAAAGGCTGGACGGCAGCCGACGGGCGGCGCTGACGGCATTGCCGGGCGCGGCCAATCCGCGTATCCGCCGGTTGGCGCAGCAGTTGTACGGTCAGTCGGCCTCGCCGCAAGACTATATTGCGCGGGTGCTGGATTACTACCGCCGCCAGCGCTTTGCCTACACCTTAAGCCCGCCGCTCACCACCGGCCCCAACCGCATTGATGACTTTATGTTTGCCACCCGGCAGGGTTTTTGCGAGCATTATGCGGAAAGCTTTGTGGTGATGATGCGGGCGGCCGGTTTGCCGGCGCGGGTGGTCACCGGTTATTTGGGCGGCGAATACAATGCCGAGGGCGGCTTTTGGCAGGTGCGCGGCCGCGATGCCCATGCTTGGGCGGAAGTGTGGCTGCCGCAGCAGGAGGTGTGGCTGCGCATCGATCCCACCGCCGCGGCCAGCCAGGATTTTCTCGACCACAGCCTGAATGCCGCCCTCAGTGAAAACGACCAGGCCTTGATTGAAGGCAACCAAAGCTGGGCGTGGTGGCGCGAGTTTTCCGCCGAGAGCCAATATTATTGGCAGCAATGGGTGGTGAATTACGATCAGAGCGCGCAAAATGATTTGTTCCGCCGTTTGGGTTTGGGCGGCTTCGGTTTGACGAGCCTGCTGCTGTTTCTCGCGGTGGGATTGGGCTTGGCGGCCTGGCCGGTGTGGCTGTGGTGGCGCCGTGAGCGCCGGCGCGGCGCCCATCCCTTGGAAGACGGCTTTGCGCTGCTCAAATCCCGTCTGATTGATGCGGAGGAAACGGAATTGGCCGCTTTGGGGCCGCAGGAAACCGAACAGATGCTGGCCGAGAACGGCCTGCTGACACCCGAGCTGACGCACTTGTTGCAGCAATACCGCCGTTGGAATTATGCCGACGGCCTGCCGTCTGCGGCCGAGCAGAAACGGTGGTACCGCCGTTGCCGGCGGGCGGTAAAGCGGGCGGTGAAGGCGTGAGGGTGGTGTGATCGGCAAAATGGTGCGGTGATCAAACCGCCCTTGCGGAGCAGGGGGCAGAAAACTCTATCTGCGGTTTCGGCAATGAGGTTCGCAGGATTTCGGCTTTGGCGCGGGCGTTGAAACCGTGCCGCCAATCAGCCAAGCATGTTTGCCTGCCGTTTGGCCGCAGTTTGGTTGGGACAGATAGACGGAAACGGATTAAGGCTACCTGAAGTGCTTTCAGGTAGCCTTTGGTTTGCGTGTCAGGCCATATTGCCTTACATGGTCGGATCCACGCCGTGCTCGCGCAGCAGCTTGAAGATTTCTTCCTGCACGCGTTGCTGTTTGGTTTGCTCGGCCAGCATGTCCTTCACTTGGCTGAAGGGGGGCGCATCGGGGTCGGTGCGGGTGTCGGCCAGTTTGAAGATGAAGAAATTGCCGTCGGGCATTTTCACCGGTTTGATTTGGCCGCGTGTCATGCCGTTGACTGTTTCGGCAATTTCCGGCGGCATTTGCTGCACGCTCATCCAAGCGTCTTGGATGCCGTTGTCGGTGGGGTAGCGGCGCATCAGTTCGGGGAAACTCATGCCTTTGCGCAGCAGATCCAGCGCCTCGTTGGCGGTGGTTTCGTTGTCGAATTTGACGTGCTGCAGTTTCACTTGGCTGGCCAGGCTGTCGTAGAGCGCGCGGATGTCGGCGTCGCTGACGGTGATTTGCGCGATCAGGTGTTCGGTATAAGCGTGGGCATACAGTTCCGCCTGTACGTTGGCCAGACGTGCTTGGATTTCGGGTTTTTTGTCCAAGCCGGCGGCAATGGCCGCATTCTTCAGCACTTCCACGCTTTGCAGTTGGTTGAGTGCATATTTGCGGATGGCGGCGGTGTCGGGTTGGGGGGCGCCGGGTTGTCCTTCTTGTTGGGCCCGCTGTTGCTGCTCGATTTCTTTTACCAGAATATCGACGCGCTCATCGGCAATTTTGGGGGCTTCGGCGGCAATCGCCCAGCCGGCCGCCAGTGCGGCGGCCACGGCAAAGGCGGTGGTGCGTTTGTTCATTGAATCGATGTCCTACGAAAACGGATTAACGGATGGTGGCTTGTTGGTACAGGCGGGCGATTTCGCGTTCGATCAGCAGGTTTTGCAGGTCTTGCTGGATCTGCGGTTTCAGTTGGGCGAAGGGCGGCACGTTCACCGCGCGTTTGTTGTTGATGTAGAAAAAGGCGAAGATGCCGTTGCCTTCTACCGGCGTGCGGGTGTAGGCACCGCGGTTGAGCGATTTGACGGCGTTATACACTTCGGGCGCGGCGTCTTCCAAGTCTTTCAGCGGGGTGAACTCGGGGTTGATGCCGCCGCGGGATTTGCTTTGCGGGTCGATGGTGTATTGGCGGGCCACATCGCTGAAGCGTTGGCCGCGGCGCAGGGCATCGCCCACTTTTTGTGCGTTGTCGCGGCTGTTGACGATGATTTCGCCCAGCTGCACTTCTTGGGTGCCGCGGTAGCGGCCGGTGATTTCGTTGTATGCCTGTTGCACTTGGGCATCGGTTACCGGGTTGTTGTTCAGAATATGGGCAATCAGGGCTTGGGCGGTGACATTGCCTTCAAAAGTGGCCCAGTCGCTGGCAAACGTGGGTTTGCGGTCTTCGCCGGAAGTGCGCGCTTCGTTGCGGGCGCTTTCGATGATGTTTTTGTATTCCGGGGTTTCGTGCAGTTTCAGGCGGCGCGCCTCCTGCATCATCAGTTCGCGGGTCACCAAGCGGCGGGCGATGTTTTCGCGCAGGGCGGGGCTGTCTTGAATCTGGCCGTTGCTTTGTTCGCCGATGATTTTCACTTGTTGGTCGATGGCGCTGCTGTCGATGCGGGTGCCGTTGACGGTGACCACGGTTTCGGCCGTTGCGGAAGCAGAAGCCAGGGCGGCGGCGAGAAAGAGGGCAAGGGCGGTTTTTTTCATCATGGTGCTGTCCTTTACTTTTTTAGGTGGTTTCGAATTCAGATGGGTCGGTTCGCTTTTAAGCCCGGTATTCTTCCGGTGTTTGGGCGCGGATGCTGAGCGCGTGGATGTCTTGCGCATACAGGTCTTGCAGGCTGTCTTGCACGGCGCGCTGGCGGGCGATGCGGCTCATGCCGGCAAACGCCGGGCTGACGATCAGCAGGCGGTAATGGCCGCCGCCGCGGTTGCCGGCATGACCGGCGTGTTTGTGGCTTTCGTCTGCCAATTCGAGGGTGGTGGGCGCGAAGGCAGCCTCGAGGCGGCTGCGGATGGTGTCGGCAATCATTCCGGCAAAACCTTCTTAAACGGGCGGATTAAGATTTCGGCATACACGCCGGCTTCCACATAAGGATCTTTGCCCGCCCACTCTTCCGCCGCATCCAGCGAATCAAATTCGGCCACAATCAGGCTACCTGAAAAGGCCGAATCGTTGTCGGGCAGCGGGCAGGGGCCGGCCAATACCAAACGGCCTGCTTCCTGCAGGGCCTTCAAACGGGCCACATGCGCGGGACGTGCGGCCAAACGGGCTTCTAAAGAGTCTTCAACATCTGAAGCCATCAGCATAAACAGCATGGTGTGGTGTTCCTCATCTTGGTGGACGGGGCGAACCCGTTGCAGGGGATGCCTGTACGGGCGGTTTGCCGATTGGTAAGGTCAACGGAAAGATCGGCTCGGCACCCGAGTTTAATCAAGAGCAAGCTCTAAACTTAAAAACGCCCTAATCATACCTGTGTAAAGGGAAGAATGCACCATTTTGCCGCAGGCAGGATGCGGAAAACGGTTTTCAGGTAGCCTTTTCACAAAATCGTCGGCAAGTTTTTGTAAAAAATGTTTCACTTTCGTGTCTGAAACGGGGCCAAACCGTTTAAGATGCTTGGCACACGGGTTTAAGAAACGATATGATGCCCGAATTGTTTGGACTTTAACCGTGATGTATTTGTGCGAATGACCGCATAAGCGGTTCCCGCCGGTGCGGTGCCGCGTCTGAAAAAGTCGGTGCAAATTCCATTCGGGCTGTTAAGGGAGGTTTAATGTTTAATAAACAGTGTAAAGTGAAGTTGATCGCGGCTTCTTTGGGCTTGGCGGCGTCGTTCAACGCTTCGGCTGCCATGGGCGGCCTGCAGGTACAGTCCAGTTTGGACGAGCCTTTTTCCGGCACCGTGGTGGTGACCGGCGACGAAGCGCGGGCTTTGGCCGGATCGGCGAAACCGGCCGTGATCGGTGCCAACCTGACCGCGACTGTTGTCCAACAAAGCAGTGACCGTGCCGTTATCCGTTTGCGCTCGAGCGCACCGATGAAAGAGCCGGTCATCACTTTTTGGCTCGGGGTGGGCAACCAAAACCGCCAATATACCGCCATGTTGGACCCCAAAGATTATCAGACGCCCGCCGCTGCGCCCCAGCCTGCGCGCCGTGCAGCTCAAGAGGCGCCTAAGCCCGGCCGCGAACGTGCCGCCGAGCAGCCGCGCCGTCAGGCCGAGCGTGAGCGCAACCGTTCGCGCCAAGCACCGGCATCCGGCCGCGTGGAAGTGGTGCGCGGTTCGCGTTATCAGGTCAAAGACGGCGAATTGCTGGTGGACATTGCCCAGCGCGTCCAGCCTGCCGGCATGACTTTGCGCCAAACCATCAATGCCTTGGTGCGGGCCAACCCCAAGTCGTTCCGTAACGGCAACCCCGATTTGATGTACAGCGGCACCACTTTGATTATTCCGGATGCGGCACAATTGCGCCGTTTGGCGAGAGACAGCCAGATCCGTGTGCGCCCGGGCGCGGAGGAAACCGCGGCTCCGCCCGTACAAACTGCAGAACACACTCCACCGGCTCCGCAACCGGCCGCCGAAACCCAAGCGCCGCCCGCTCCGCCCGAGCCGGCGGCGAAGCCTGCCGAAGCCGCGGAACCGGTAGCGCCGGCGGTCAGCGAGCCGGTGGCAGCGCCTGCTGAGGTGGCCGCATCCGAGGCGGCGGCGTCTGAAGCGACCGCCTCCGAAGCCGTGGCCGCCGAGGTGTCCGAGCCTGTCGCCCCGCCCGTGGCCGAGCCGGCTCCTGTGCCGGCGGTCGAAACGCCTGCGCCCCAGACAGAACAAGCCGATTGGATGAAGTGGGCGCTGTATGGCGCAGGCGGTGCCGTGGTGCTCGGCGGTTTGGCCTATTTGTTGTCCAAGCGCCGCAGAAAACCCCTTGCGCCGGCTGCCGCAGCCGGTGCGGCTGCCGCTGATGACGAAGACGATCTGTTCTTTGAAGACATCGGCGGCCCGGCACCTGCGGCAGACAAAACAGCCGCAGAAACGGTGGCGGCTGCCGATGCGGTCAAAAAAGACGATCTGCATTTGGACTTAGACCAATTGGCTGTGCAACAGCATTTGGGCAATACGCCGGACACCGAAACCGTGGCGGCGGAAGCCGCAGCGGCAACCGGAGAAGACGACTGGAGCTGGCTGGAAGAGCAAGTGGATGACACGCCGCCCGCTCCGGCAAGCGATACGGCAGGCTCTGCCGCTACGGCGGCGGCAGTCGGTACGGCTGCTGCTGCGGCAACCGTGGCCGCCAAATCGTCCGACGACTGGCTGGATTTCGGTGACGAAGCCCTGCCTGCCGCGCAAACCGCCCCGGTTGCCGAAGCTGCGCCGGCTGCCCTTGCCGACGATTCGGTTTGGGTGTGGGAAGATGGTGAAGCGGCCGACGAAGCGGCGGCGCCCACCCAAGGCGGACAGGCGTTTGCCGCCGAGCCGGCTCAAGCAGAGCAAGCGCCGGCGGAGTTTGATTTCGATCTGTCCGTAGCGGCGGAACGCGCAGCGCCTGTGGCCGAAGCGGCCGTGCCGCCTGTTGGCGAAGACGAAGGCCTGTCTTTTGATGTGGATGTGCCCGCCGGTTTCGACCAAGCCGCCCATGCCGTTCCGCAGGAGGCGGGCAGTTTTGAGGCGGCTGCGGCCGATGCGTCTGCTTTGGACTTTCCGGCACGGGACGAAGAGTCTTTTGTGCCGGCCGCAGAGGAGCCGGCCGTGGCGCCCGGTTTCGACGAGCAGCCCGATGCCTTGGATTTCAATCTGGACAGCCTGAATTTTGTGGATGATGCGGCACCCGCAGCGGTGCAGGCGGCAGAAGAGGCCGCTGCTGCCGAAGCGCCTGCCGGCCTGTCTTTCGATACTGCTGCGGCGGATTCGGCCAAACTCGAAGCCGAAGCTCTGGATTGGGCCGAGGCGGTTCAGCAACCGGCCTCCCTGCCGCAAGAGGCTTTGGAAGCGAAGCTGGAGCTGGCCAAAATGTATTTGGAGATCGATGATGCCAACACGGCCCGTCAGACTCTGATGGAATTGGTTAACGAATCCAACGGCAGCAGCATCCAGGCGCAAGCCAAAGCCCTGCTGCAAGAATTGGGCTGACCGTTTGACGGTGCGGCCGCTGCCAACCCGGGCTGACCGCCCGGGTTGGTTTTGTCTTCAAGATTGGTGGCCGGTGTTGTCCGACCCGGCTTTCAGGTAGCCTGCACCTTTAAATTTTCACGTACGATGGAGCACATGATTTCTTCCCCGCTTCCCGACGGCTTCAAACGCCGCGCTTTATGGCTCAGCTACGACGGCGGCCGTTTTTTCGGCTGGCAGAAACAGGCCGGCGGTGTGGCCACGGTGCAGGCTGCGCTGGAAGAGGCGCTGAGTTGTATGGCCGGTGAGCCGGTGCCGGTGGTGGCGGCCGGCCGCACCGACACCGGCGTACACGCCACGGCTCAGGTGGTACATTTCGACAGCCGCGCCGAGCGGCCTGATCAGGCATGGGTGCGCGGCGTGAATACCCATCTGCCCGAGGGTGTGGCGGTGTGGCGGGTGCAGTCGGTGCCGGATGCTTTCCACGCCCGTTTCGATGCCTGCGGCCGCCGTTACCGCTATGTGTTGCAGTCTTCAGCGGTGCGCTCCCCTTTATTGGTGGGCAGGGCGGGGTGGACGCATTACCGCTTGGATTTGGAGGTAATGCGGCAGGCGGCGGCTTTATTGGAGGGCGAGCATGATTTTTCCTGCTTCCGCGCCGCCCAATGCCAGGCCAAATCGCCGGTCAAAACCCTTTACCGCGCCACGCTGGGCGGCACGCCGTCGCTGATTACGCTCGATTTGCACGGCAATGCTTTTCTGCACCACATGGTGCGCAACATCATGGGCGCCTTGGTGTATGTGGGCAGCGGCCGCCTCAGCGTGGCGGGCTTTGCCGAATTGCTGGCGGCGCGCAGCCGCGTGCGGGCGCCGCCCACCTTTATGCCCGACGGCCTGTATCTGACCGGGGTGGATTATCCGCCCGAGTGGGGCGTGCCCACGCCGCCCGTGCCAGAATGGCTGTTTCAGGTAGCCTGATTGGAGAGAAGAATCATGACGCTGACCTTGCTGTTTCGGGAATATTGCAGCCTGTGCCACCAGATGCGGGCGGCTTTGCAGCCCTATCAGGCACGCTACGGCTTTGATGTGGCCGTGCGGGATGTGGACGACGATCCCGATTTGGAAGCGCGCTACAACGAGCTGGTGCCGGTGCTCCTGCACGGCGACACCGAAATCTGCCATTGGCATTTGGACGAAGCCGCCTTACAGCGCTTTTTGCAACAACAAGGGCTACCTGAAGCATGAACACACGCATCAAAATCTGCGGCTTTACCCGACCGGAAGACGCCCGCACCGCCGCCGGGTTGGGCGCGGACGCGCTCGGCCTGGTGTTTTATCCCGGCAGCAAACGCCATATCGGCATCGACACCGCCCGCGACATTGCCGCCGTGCTGCCGCCTTTTGCCAGCATTGTGGCGCTGTTTGTGAACGCAGAGGCCGCACATGTCCGCGAAGTGCTGACGCAAGTGCCGGTGGACATGCTGCAGTTTCACGGCGACGAGCCGCCCGCATTCTGCCGCCAGTTCGAACGTCCGTATCTGAAAGCGGTGCGGGTGCGCGGAGCGGACGATATTGTGCAGGCGGCGGCCCGTTATGCCGATGCCCGCGCGCTGCTGCTGGACGCCCATGTGGCAGACGAATACGGCGGCACCGGCCGTGCGTTTGATTGGTCGGTGCTGCCCGACAGCCTGGCCGTATCGTGGATTTTGTCTGGCGGGCTGCATGCGGGCAATGTGGCGGCGGCGCTGCGGCAAACCGGCGCCCGCACGGTGGACGTATCCAGCGGAGTGGAAAGCGCGCCCGGCATCAAATGCCCGCACAAAATGCGTGAATTTATCCGCCAAGTCCGCCGTTTTGATGCGGCCGCCGCCGGCGGGGTAGGGCGGTAAGGGCGGGCGCAAAGCAAAACCAACCGGCTTTCAGGCTACCTGAAAGCCGGTTGTTGGTGTTTGCCCTAAAAGCGGCGTGATGTTTGCGTCCGGTCAAACCCGATTTGCAGGATTCCTGCTAGATTTCAGCTAGCCCGACACCTTTGCCGATGCAACCTATAGTATATTTTTGTTTGGCGCAGCATTGCACTTGGAAGCGCATCGGCATTCGGTCGGTTGGCCAAGGTTTCTGCCTCCAACGGCATTTTCAAGGAGTGTGCGATGAGCGAAACGAGCGGAAGCAACAAACTCGGTTTCAAGCCTGTTCCGATGGCGGCGGCCGTCGGTTTGGCGGCGGCGGTGTGGCTGATTCCCGTGCCCGAGGGCGTCACGCCCCAAGCATGGCATCTGCTGGCGATGTTTGTCGGCGTGATTGCCGCCATTATCGGCAAAGCCATGCCGATCGGCGCACTTTCGATAGTGGCGATTATGCTGGTGGCCGTTACCGGCGTTACCGCCGAAAAGCCCGCCGATGCCGTTAAAGATGCCTTGAGCAGTTTCGCCAGCCCGCTGATTTGGCTGATCGGCGTGTCCATCATGATCTCGCGCGGCATCCTGAAAACCGGCTTGGGTGCGCGTATCGGTTATCTGTTTATTTCCCTGTTCGGCAAAAAAACCTTGGGCATCGGTTACAGCCTGGCCTTGTCGGAACTGCTGCTCGCCCCGGTTACGCCGAGCAACACCGCACGCGGCGGCGGCATCATCCACCCCGTGATGAAAGCGATTGCCTCCAGCTACGATTCCAACCCCGAAAAAGGCACGCAAGGCCGTATCGGCAAATATCTGGCGTTGGTAAACTACCACAGCAACCCGATTACTTCGGCCATGTTCATCACCGCCACCGCGCCCAACCCGCTGGTGGTCGACATTATCGCCAAAGCCACAAATTCCGACATCCACCTGAGCTGGGGCACTTGGGCGTTGGCCATGCTGCTGCCCGGTTTGGCCGCCATGTTTCTGATGCCGTTGGTGCTCTATTTCATCTATCCGCCCGAAATCAAAGAAACGCCGAACGCCGCGCAGTTTGCCAAAGAGCGGCTGAACGAATTGGGCAAAATGAAGCGCGGCGAAAAAATCATGCTGGGCATTTTCGCGCTGCTGCTGATCTTGTGGGCGGGCGTGCCCGCCATGATTTGGGGCGACGCTTGGAAGGTGGACGCCACCACCACCGCCTTTATCGGCCTTTCCCTGCTGCTGCTTTCCGGCGTGCTTTCTTGGGACGACATCCTCAAAGAAAAAAGCGCGTGGGACACCGTAACTTGGTTCGCCGCACTCGTGATGATGGCCACCTTCTTGAATAAACTCGGCCTGATCGCATGGTTTTCCGGCGTATTGGAAAGCAGCATCGAACATCTCGGCTTGGGTTGGGTGGGCGCATCGACGCTGCTGTTGCTGGCTTATATGTACGCGCACTATATGTTTGCCAGCACCACCGCCCACATTACCGCCATGCTCGGCGCTTTCTACGCCGCCGGTATCGCCTTGGGCGCACCGCCCATGCTGTTCGCCCTGTTGATGGCGGCTGCCTCCAGCATCATGATGACGCTTACCCACTACGCCACCGGCACATCGCCCGTGATTTTCGGCTCGGGTTACACCACGCTGGGCGAATGGTGGAAAGCCGGCTTTGCCATGAGCGTGGTCAATCTGCTGGTGTTTGTGTTTATCGGCGGCCTGTGGTGGAAAGTGCTGGGCTATTGGTAAATCCCCGCTGTTTGGCTGCTTCCATGCGGCCACAAGGCTACCTGAAAACAAGTGGCACGGGTTTCGGCGCGGCTGAGGCGTTTGGCCGGCCTTTTGGCGATATAATGCCCGCTTTTCGAAAATTGATTGCAAAGGTAAGCACCATGAGCGCATTCCGTCAGGATTTCCTCCGTTTCGCCCTGGAGCGCGAAGTATTGAAGTTTGGCGAATTCACCACCAAGGCCGGCCGCCAATCGCCCTATTTCTTCAATGCCGGCCTGTTTCACGACGGCGCGGCCGCGCTTGCGCTGGCGCGTTTTTACGCCCAGGCCATTTTGGCGAGTAAAGTGTCATTTGATATGCTGTTCGGCCCGGCCTACAAAGGCATTATTCTGGCCGCCGCCACCGCCATGATGCTGGCCGAAAAGGGCGTGAACGTGCCTTTTGCCTACAACCGCAAAGAAGCGAAAGACCACGGCGAAGGGGGCGTATTGGTGGGCGCGCCGCTCAAAGGGCGGGTGTTGATTATCGACGACGTGATTTCCGCCGGCACTTCGGTGCGCGAATCGGTGAGGCTGATTGAAGCCGCCGGTGCCGAGCCTGCCGGCGTGGCGATTGCGCTCGACCGCATGGAAAAGGGCAGCGGAGAGTTATCCGCCGTGCAGGAAGTCACGCAGCAATACGGCTTGCCGGTGGTGGCGATTGCCACTTTGCGCGATTTGTTGGCGCTGTTGCAGGACGATGCGCAGTTCCGCCAATATTTGGCGCCGGTGCAGGCCTACCGCGACCGCTACGGCGTGGCCTGAGTGCCTGGAGTAAACCGATATTTCATGCGCGGCTTTTTAAAAAATCACCCGCGTTTGCGTTAAAAATACTCGCAAGATACCCAATCTTGCTGCGCTTTTCGCCTTGAATCGGACGATTTTGCCTAAAATCAGCTACACGCTTTAGAAATCGGGAGCAAATTGATGCATTGGTTGTTTTTGTCTTTAGCAGTCGCCAGCGAAGTATTCGGTTCTGCCATGCTCAAAATCAGT
This sequence comes from Eikenella sp., assembly GCA_030528345.1. Taxonomy (GTDB): domain Bacteria; phylum Pseudomonadota; class Gammaproteobacteria; order Burkholderiales; family Neisseriaceae; genus Eikenella. Next base: position 162 of record JAUMZB010000048.1, on the reverse strand, counting down.
CACGGCTTTACCAGGCTGAGACCTTTACAAAACCCTCAGATGTGGATGCAGTTCAAGGCGTAGCAGCGCAGCGAACGCAGACATATCATACAGATAGGCAAGTGAGCGAGCAGTACCCCTAGGTGTATAGTCCCAGACTTTAAGGGTTCAATTTTCTCCCCC
>JAUMZB010000007.1 GCA_030528345.1 Eikenella sp. | reverse complement strand
ATTTAAAAAGAACTAGTACCTTATCATTATTTTTACTTTACAGCATAGATAAAGTCGATGTATATTGCGGCAATCTGATTGGACAGCAGCAATTTCTTGGTTGCAACCTGCGGGTACAACCTGCACCGATGGCAGCACCGTCATAACTGAGCAACTTGGATTTGGCTACCGACCACTTATTCAGTCGCAATAGCAAAACGATATCTTTGACCCATGAGCAGATACAGCTGCTGAATCTGCAGAGCATGGGGCGGCAGAGATGGGTGGCAACAATAAGCAATAGAACGAAAAGGCTGCCCAGCTTCAGCTAATCTAGATGATAAATTTCTAATTTATATAGAAATCAAAATATGAAGATTTATTTATAAAGATTAGACATTCCCCGCCAAAAATGAAAGTAATTTTAGTATTGCTGAATTTCATAATATATTTGCAAGTAAAAATAATACGAAATGATTAAAAAGAATTTATTTATTTTATTTGTAAAAATATCATCAATATATTTCATATTATCTTACTTTATTTTAATTGCAGCTCTTAGTGGAAAAAATCAATCGATTCTAATTGTTAGATTTATATCAGATTTTATCCACTTTGGATTTTTCTATACGATAGCATTATTTTTATCTAGAAATTTTGTCCAATTTATTCCCTATAATTTTTATGTAAAATTTATTACATTATTTCTAATAATAATACCATCAATATTTATTATTCGTGATTATATGGATGGTTTATATATTCCTGCCAATGCTACACTATTTATTGGAGTAGTTCCAAATATTATAGGTGTTTTTTATTTTAAAAGAGAAAAGTTATGAATCAATTTGGACAAGTAAAATTAACGCCATTATCTCCATTGCTATCATATAAAGCATATGATTCATTTTTATCGTCAATTAAAAGCATGTCAGATGCCATATATAATGGCGGCAATGATAGAGGTCAACTGGAAATTGCTCTAGGGAATTCAATTCAAGCTGCTGACAGCTTCTTGAGTGCTATAGGCCGTGATAACTCGCTGACTAATACGGCATCAATAGTTTCCTCTGTAAATAATATACGTAATAATTTAAAAAATGTTATTAATGATATTAATAATACAGGAAAATTTAAGCCTAATGATATACAACAAGCTATAGGAGATGTTTTTATTGCTGCTGGCGATGGGTTGCAGTATATAAAAACCCAAAATGACAAACTTATAAATAATAATAAAATTCCTCATCAAATAACATCAAATCTTAAAAATATAAATAATTCAGTTTTAATAAAAAACGCTACAATTTTGCAGCATGAGTTAAATATTATAGGATTTAAAATTAAGGAGTATGGAAATGAGCGGCTAGGCGACTCCACATTAAATACGGACGACTTTACTCCTGAGAAAGTCATGGGGTTCTTCATGGATCCAAAGTCATATAGTGGAATGCTGGAGGAAGCTTCTCGTTTTATTTATTCATTAGTCCCTGATAGTGCAAACCCTTGGAAAGGAGGAGAGGATTATATTGGTCGCGGCATTCAAGAATGGTGGAAGTTATTGAATAACTTATATGATGACCAAGAACTTCCTTCTGAACAATATTACCAATGCGTCGACAACTGGTGCAAACTCAACCGCTCCGGCCAAATCCGCACCTACGACCCACTCGCCCTGGACCTGGACGGCGACGGACTCGAAACCGTCGGCACCCGGCGCTTTTCAGGTAGCCTCTTCGACCACAACCGCGACGGCATCCGCACCGCCACCGGCTGGGTGGCCGCCGATGACGGCTTTTTGGTCTACGACCGCAACGGCAACGGGTTTATTGACGATGGCGGCGAACTCTTTGGTGACAATACGCTGCTTGCCGACGGCAGCCGTGCGGCACACGGTTATGCGGCTTTGGCGGAGTTGGACGGCAACGGTGACGGCAAAGTAGATGCCGCCGATAAAGACTTCTCTTCCCTGCGCGTTTGGCGCGATCTCAATCAAGACGGCATCAGCCAGAGCGGCGAATTGTTTGCCCTGGCCGAGGTCGGCGTTCAGGCGCCCAATCTGACGCATACCTCGCCCAATACCAATCTGGGCAACGGCAATTTCTTGGCCCAAGCCGGCAGCTATATCCGTACTGACGGCTCTACGGCGCAAATGGGCGATTTGGATTTGGCTGCCGATCACTTATTCAGCCGCCACAGCGAAGCGATTGAGTTGACCGACGAGCAGCGGCAGACACCGAATCTGCAAGGCATGGGGCGGCTTCGCGATTTGCGCGAGGCCGCTGCGCTTTCAGGCAGCCTCTCTGCCGTATTGGCGGCTTATGCCGCTGCCGAGACCAAGGCGGCGCAAACGGCGCTGCTGGATCCATTGATGGCGGCTTGGGCGCAGACCGACAGCCGCTACGGCAGCTATACGCCCACTTTAAGCCTGCCCACCGCTTTGCTGCCGGATTGGGGCGGCGATGGCCGCACGGGAGCCAACCCGAATGAGGGCTGGGGCGATACCCGTCGCAACGGCGCGCCGGCTTTGGCGCTGACGCCTTCCCAAATCCAAGCCATCCGCGAGGGCAAGGTGGTGTTGTCCGAGCAGACGCTGAATGATTTTAATGCGCTCAAAGACAAAATCCGCATTTTGGATGCGTTTACCGGCCAAGATTCGCGCCGTTTGGCTTACGCCACTGAAGATCAGGCCAAAAACATTATTCAGGTAGCCCGCACCACTTACGAAAGCTTGGCATCCAATCTCTATCAGGGGCTGCTGTTCCAAACCCGTTTGCAGCCTTATCTGAACGCCATCGGTTTTACGCTGGAAAATAACGAATTCAAACTCGATTACAGCGGTGTCTCCGCCCTGTTTGAGCAAGTCCATGCCGAAAATGCTCATAAGGCTTTTGTGGATTTGGGCGAGTTTTTGGCGTATGGCAAAGCAAACGATTGGGCGGTGGCCGGCAAAGCGCTGATGGAGCGCTTTATTGACGAGGCCAAAACCGCCGGCACACTGGCGGAGTGGACGGACAGCTTGGGTAAAGAGGCCGTGAATATCTTGAGCCGCACATCCGGCAGCGAGCGCAATGATGTGATATGGGGGCTTTCCTTTACCAACCGAGGCCATGTTTCCCTAAACGCTGGCAAGGGCGACGATTTGCTGATTTCTGGTAAAGGTAACGAATCCTTTACCGGTGGCGAAGGTTCGGACACCTATGTCTTTGCCAAAGGCTTCGGCCAAGATACGGTATATAACTACGATGTCTCCGCCGGCCGCAAAGACACCATCCGCTTTACCGACGCAGTGCAAAACGATTTCCGCTTCAGCCGCAATAATAACGATTTGGTAATTGCCGCCAAAGAGGGCAATGACCGGGTAACTGTCAGCAATTATTTTGCTCAAGACGGTAACGGCGGTTATCAGGTAGATGAAATCGTGTTTGCCGACGGCGGCAAACTGGATGTGGCTGCGGTCAAGGTACTGGTACAGCAGGGTAGCGACGGCAACGACAACTTGTATGCCTATGCCGGCGGCAGCACACTGAATGGTTTGGATGGCAACGATAACCTGACCGGCTCTGCTGATGTTGACATTTTGGATGGCGGAGGCGGCAACGATACCTTGTATGGCCGCAGCGGTAATGATGTGCTGTCGGGTGGATCTGGCAACGATAATTTGTATGGCGAAGACGGTAACGACCGTTTGGAAGGCGGCGATGGCAACGATTATCTGCAAGGCGCAAGCGGCAACGATACCTTGATCGGCGGTACAGGTGATGACTCACTGCACGGTGGCAGTGGCAATGACACTTATATGTTCGCCAAAGGCTTCGGCCAAGACTACATCTATAACCACGATACGTCAGCCGGCCGGAAAGATACCATTCAGTTTACCGATGCCGTGCAAAACGATTTCCGCATTGTCCGCAATGGTAACGACTTGGTGATTGCCGCCAAGGAAAGCACAGACCGGGTAACTGTCAGCAATTACTTTGCTAAAGACGGCAACGGCGGTTATCAGGTAGATGAAATTATCTTTGCCGATGGCAAGAAATTAGATGTCGAGGCGGTAAAAGCCTTGGTACAGCAGGGCAGCGAAGGAAATGACAACTTGTATGCCTATGCCGGCGGCAGCACACTGAATGGCGGAGGCGGCAACGATACCTTGTATGGCCGCAGCGGTAATGATGTGCTGTCGGGTGGATCTGGCAACGATAATTTGTATGGCGAAGACGGTAACGACCGTTTGGAAGGCGGCGATGGCAACGATTATCTGCAAGGCGCAAGCGGCAACGATACCTTGATCGGCGGTACAGGTGATGACTCACTGCACGGTGGCAGTGGCAATGACACTTATATGTTCGCCAAAGGCTTCGGCCAAGACTACATCTATAACCACGATACGTCAGCCGGCCGGAAAGATACCATTCAGTTTACCGATGCCGTGCAAAACGATTTCCGCATTGTCCGCAATGGTAACGACTTGGTGATTGCCGCCAAGGAAAGCACAGACCGGGTAACTGTCAGCAATTACTTTGCTAAAGACGGCAACGGCGGTTATCAGGTAGATGAAATTATCTTTGCCGATGGCAAGAAATTAGATGTCGAGGCGGTAAAAGCCTTGGTACAGCAGGGCAGCGAAGGAAATGACAACTTGCATGCCTATACCGGCGGCAGCACACTGAATGGCTTAGGCGGCGATGACACGCTGTATGGTTCCGCAGATGCCGACTCTTTGAACGGCGGAGGTGGTAACGACACACTGTATGGTCGTAGTGGAAACGATGTGTTGGCTGGAGGCGCGGGCAATGACGTGCTATCCGGCGAAGGCGGCGATGACCGCTTGGAAGGTGGTGAAGGAAATGACTGGCTGTATGGCGACGGTGGCAACGACACCCTAATCGGCGGGGCGGGCAATGATAGCCTCTCCGGTGGCGATGGCAGCGATACCTATGTCTTCGCCAAAGGCTTCGGCCAAGATACGGTAAATAACTACGATGTGTCTGCCGGCCGTCAAGACACCATCCGCTTTACCGATGCGATGCAGGATGATTTCCGTTTACTTCGCCATGGCAATAATCTGTTTATTACGGCAGAAGAGGGAAATGACCGCTTAACCGTTATCAATTACTTCCATCAAGATGGCAACGGTGCTTATCAAATAGATGAAATTATTTTTGCCGACGGCAGAAAATTAGATGTGACCGCTGTGAAGAAATTGGTACAACAGGGCAGCGAAGGCAGTGACAACCTGTATGCCTATGCCGGCGGCAGCACACTGAATGGCTTAGGCGGCAACGATAACCTGACCGGCTCTTCTGATATCGATATTCTAGATGGCGGGGACGGCAACGATTATCTATATGGCCGAGATGGAGACGATGTGTTGATTGGCGGCGCAGGTAATGACAGTTTGTCCGGTGAAGGCGGTCATGACCGTTTGGAAGGCGGAGAAGGTAACGACTATCTGAACGGCTATCACGGTAACGATACCCTAATCGGCGGTGCGGGCAATGATTCCCTTACCGGCGGCAATGGCTCGGATACTTATGTGTTTGCCAAAGGTCATGGGCAGGATTCCGTTTTCGATTACGCCACGGATTCTTCCAAAGACACCTTGTTGATGGAAGGCATTAAATTGTCGGAAACCGAATTCCGCAAATCCGGCAATGATTTGGTGCTGTCCGGTTATGCGCAAGGCGATTCGGTACATCTGCGCCATTTCTTCAGCGGCAGCCATTATCAGGTAGAAAACCTGGTCTTTGCCGATGCCACCCTGCAACATACCGACCTGCTGCGTGTGGCCGGCAATGCCAACGGTCTGATCAATGCAATGGCGGCTTTCGGCGCCGGCAACGGCACGGTGGCCGCCACGCCGGCGGAGACGCAGCAGCCGGCGCTGCTGGTGGCTTCGGCTTTGGGCTGATTGCCGTACTGCCTGCCGATAAAAGCAATTAAAGGGCTACCTGAACGCTTTCAGGTAGCCCTTTATTGCTTTACTGCCATGTATCGGTTTGGTGCTGTGACGGGCTTTATTCGTTCTGCAAGCGGTAAAGATAGCGGTAGTAGCCGTCTGTTTTGGCCAGCAGTTCTTGATGGGTGCCGGCTTCGACGATGCGGCCTTTGTCCATGGCGATGATGCGGTGGCAGTGGCGCACGGTGGAAAGGCGGTGGGCAATGATGAGTACGGTGCGGTTTTGGCAGATGGCCTGCATATTCTGCATGATGGCGCGTTCGGATTCGTAATCCAGTGCGCTGGTGGCTTCGTCAAAAATCAGGATGCGCGGATTGCCCACCAGAGCGCGGGCGATGGCGATGCGCTGGCGCTGGCCGCCGGAGAGGCCGGCGCCCTGCTCGCCGACTACGGTGTCGTAGCCTTCGGGCAGTTCCATAATGAAGTCGTGGGCGCCGGCCAGCCGGGCGGCGTGGATGATGCGTTCCAGGGGCATGCCGGGGTCGCTGAGGGCGATGTTGTCGCGCACGCTGCGGTTGAGTAAGACGTTTTCCTGCAACACCACGCCGACTTGGCGGCGCAGCCAGGCGGGGTCGGCCAGTGCCAGATCGTTGCCGTCCACCAACACCCGGCCGCGCTCGGGCACATACAGCCGCTGCACCAGTTTGGTGAGGGTGGATTTGCCGGAGCCGGAACGGCCGACAATGCCGAGCACTTCGCCGGCGCGGATGCTGAGGCTGAGGTCGCGCAGAATTTCAACGCCGTCCGGGCGGTAACGGAAAGAGACGCGCTCGAAATGGATGTCGCCGCGGATATCGGGCAAGGCCAGGCGTGATTGCGGGTGTTCGGTGGGGGTGTTGAGGATGTCGCCCAAACGGGCCACCGAGATGCCGACTTGCTGGAAATCCTGCCACAATTGGGCCAAACGGATCACCGGCGCCGCCACTTGTCCGGCCAGCATATTGAAGGCAATCAGCTGGCCGACGGTGAGCTGGCCGTCGATGACCAAGCGGGCGCCCAGCCACAGGGTCGCCACAGTCACCAGTTTCTGAATCAGCTGCACCCCCTGTTGGCCGATGGTGGCCAAACGGGTCACGCGGAAGCCGGCCGAAACATAGGCCGCCAGTTGCTGATCCCAACGGCGGGTCATCTGCGGTTCGACCGCCATGGCTTTGACGGTGCCGACGGCGGTGACCGATTCCACCAAAAAAGACTGGTTGTCGGCATTGCGGGCGAATTTGTCGTTCAGCCGCGCCCGCAGTATCGGGCTGATGGTGGCGGACCAGGCGGCGTACAGCGGCAGGGAAACCAGCACGATCAGGGTCAGCCAGCCGCTGTAGTACCACATCACCAACAGGAAGATAAAGGAAAAACACAGATCCAGCACCGAGGTCAGGGCCTGGCCGGTGAGGAAGGAGCGGATTTGTTCCAGTTCTCGCACACGCGCCACCGTATCGCCCACCCGCCGGTTTTCAAAATACGCCAGCGGCAGAGCCAGCAAGTGGCGGAACAGCCGTGCGCCCAATTCCACATCGATGCGCGAGGTGGTGTGGGCAAAAATATAGGTGCGCAAACCGCCCAAGATCACTTCGAACAGGGTCACCACCAATAAGGCGACGGCAATCACATCCAAGGTGGAGAAGCCGCGGTGTACCAGCACCTTGTCCATCACCACCTGAAAAAACAGCGGCGTGACTAGGGCAAACAGCTGGATCACCACCGATACCGCCAATACTTCCAAAAGAATGTGGCGGTACTTGATGACCGCCGGAATAAACCAGGTGAAATCGAAACGCGACAACTGCCCCAAAACCGATGCCCGTGAAGCGACCAAAATCAGCTCGCCCGAATAGCGTTCGGCAAAGGCTTCCCGCGACAAGACCTCCGGCCGACCGGCCTGCGCATCCTGAATCAAAAAACGGTCTTCATCCACTTTTGCCAACACGAAATGGCGGCCGTCTTCGCACCAAACCATGGCCGGCAGCGACAGCAGCGACAAGCGGTCGATGTGTTTATGTGCCACCCGCTTGGCCTTCAGCCCCAATTCTTTGGCCGCCAATAACCATTCGGTTTGCGACAAATCCGCCCCGTCGGCGGAAAAGCGGTGCAGAATATCGGCCGGATTAGCGGCGATGCCGTGATAATGGGCCAATAAAATCAGCGCAGAAAGTGCGGGAGGCGGGACGGAAGCAGTCATGATGGCAACAGGGAAATGCGGATAGAAATGGGATGAAGACACAAAAAAACATGCGGCACGATAATACTGACCGTTAAAGGAATGTCAAGCAGACAGGGGCATAAAGGTGGGCCGGTGCGGGGCAGCTAAGAAAAAGGCGCTGTCGGATGACAGCGCGGTATGACTGATTACCCGGTTTGTTTTCGGGCAAGCCATTGCCCAAACTGCTCTGTTTGCCGCCGCAAGGTTCTGCCGGACAAAAAAATCGGCGGCGGCAAAGACAAATCTTTTTTGCGGGGCATGTCAGATTTGGATGGGGATATGCCGAAACAATACACTGCTTCCTCCCAGTCTCCACGCCCGCTGTGCGGCTAGGGCGTGCCATCAGAAAGCGCTGCGGCGGTCTTTGCGGTCAAAAACACATTCACCGCATGTTTTTCCGCTTCCATTCGATACTTCCAAAGTAGTAACCCTTTTCACTCTTTCAGCCAGCCTTTTCCCCTTATTTTGCTGCCTCTGCTTACGCTTTCTGCGCATATTTTTCTTGCCTACGCTGCTTTACACTCCTAAGCGTCAAAAATCTTTTTAAAACAAGCTGCCGTTACCGCCCCATCATTAACGGCCATATTCAAACGGCCCGCGAGATAGGCCGGCTGAAAACCAAACCAAAAGGAACGCTACCATGAAAATCAGAGCACAAGTCGGCATGGTTCTGAACTTAGACAAATGCATCGGCTGCCACACCTGCTCCGTTACCTGCAAAAACGTGTGGACCTCGCGGGACGGCGTGGAATATGCGTGGTTCAACAATGTGGAAACCAAGCCCGGCATCGGTTTTCCGAAAAACTGGGAAGACCAGAACAAATGGAACGGCGGCTGGATACGCAGGCCGGACGGCAAGCTCGTGCCCAAACAGGGCGGCAAGCTGAAGATTCTGGCGAATATTTTTGCCAACCCGAATATGCCGAAAATAGACGACTACTACGAGCCGTTTACCTACGATTACGAGCATCTGCAAAACGCACCGAAAATGAAAACGCCGCCGACCGCGCGCCCCGTTTCCGTGCTTACCGGCAAAAAGATGGACAAAGTGGAATGGGGGCCGAACTGGGAAGACGATTTGGCGGGCGAGTTTGAAAAACGGGCGAAAGATGTGCTGTTTGAAGGCATTCAGAAAGACATGCACGCTGCGTTTGAGCAAACTTTCATGATGTATCTGCCGCGCCTGTGCGAGCATTGTCTGAACCCGACCTGCGTGGCTTCCTGCCCGTCCGGCAGCATCTATAAGCGCGAAGATGACGGCATCGTGTTGATTGACCAAGACAAATGCCGCGGCTGGCGTATGTGCGTATCGGGCTGCCCCTACAAAAAAATCTACTACAACTGGACTTCCGGCAAGGCCGAAAAATGTACGTTCTGCTATCCGCGCATCGAGGGCGGCCAGCCGACCGTGTGCTCCGAAACCTGCGTCGGCCGCATCCGTTATTTGGGTGTGCTGCTGTACGACGCAGACAAAATCGAGCAGGCCGCTGCGGTGGAAAACCCGCAGGATTTGTACGAACAGCAACTGGGCGTGTTCCTGAATCCGCACGACCCCGAAGTACAACGCGAAGCCTTGAAGCAAGGCATCAGCCAAAGCTGGCTGGATGCGGCCAAACAATCGCCGGTGTACAAAATGGCGATGGAGTGGAAAGTAGCCTTCCCGCTGCACCCCGAATACCGCACGCTGCCGATGGTTTGGTATATCCCGCCGCTCTCACCGATACAGTCGGCCATCGAAAACGGTTTGGTGGGCGAAAACGGCATCATTCCGAGCGTGGACGAAATGCGTATTCCCTTGCGTTATTTGGCCAACCTGCTCACCGCAGGCAAAGTGGAACCGATCAAATTCGCGCTGGAACGCATGATTGCCATGCGCCGTTTCAAACGCGGGCAGACGGTGCACGGCGAAACCCCGGTACAAACGCTGGAAGGCACCGGCCTCACACCCGAAATGGTGGAAGACATGTATCAAATTATGGCGATTGCCAATTATGAAGACCGCTTTGTGATTCCGACTTCGCACAAAGAAATGGTGGAAAACAGTTTTGAAGACAAATCAAGCTGCGGCTTCACTTTCGGCAACGGCTGTTCCGGCGGCGGCGAAGAGAGCCTGTTCGGCAAGCGCAAAGGCACACCGATTATCTTCCACGGCCTGCGCAAAGATGCCGAAAACAACCGTGAAGAAGGAGTGCACTGATGGGCGAGAATCCTGTTTATAAATGGTTTTCCGCGCTCTTGTGCTACCCCGAAGCCGAGCTGCTGGAAGCCTTGCCCGAATTTCAGACGGCCTTGCAAGAATGGCCGGAGCTGCAAAAGCAGGCAGGCCGTCTGAACAGCTTTTTAGGCTACCTGAACGGCCACAGCCTGCGCGAATTGCAGGAAAACTATGTGACCACGTTCGACCGCAACCGCAACCACGCGCTCTACATTTTCGAGCATGTGTACGGCGAAGACCGCGACCGCGGCAGCGCGATGGTGGATTTGCTGCAGGAATACCGCAACCACGGCTTTGAATTGGGCAACGAAGAACTGCCCGACTACCTGCCCGTGCTGCTGGAATACCTGAGCCAAGTGCCGTCCGAACACGCACAAAAGCTGCTCGGCGATGCCGTGCATGTGATTGCCCACATCGGCGGCAAGCTGGAAAAAAGCGGCTCGCCCTACGCCGTGCTGCTGCAAGGCATTGCCGCCCTCAGCCCGGTAGCGCCGCAGCCCCTCATCGAGCCGCCCGTGCGCGATATGGACGAAGCGATGGAAACGTTCGGCCCCGATATTTCCGGCACCGAGCCTTTGCTGAAACCCAGCATCGAAACCGTACAGTTTTATCCTAAAGCCGCTTTTCAGACGGCTCAAACAGGAGCATAAACATGAATACCCTGCACCAATTCTTCTTCGGCATCTTCCCCTACATTGCCCTCGCGATTTTCTTCTTCGGCAGCCTCGTGCGCTTCGACCGCGAGCAATATTCGTGGAAAAGCGAATCCAGCCAGATTCTGTACGAAGGGCAGTTGCGCTTGGGCAATATCCTGTTTCACGTCGGCATCTTGGCCGTGTTTTTCGGGCATTTGTTCGGCCTGCTCACGCCCATTTGGCTGTGGGACGCGCTGGGTATTTCGCACGGCGCGAAGCAGATTTTTGCGATGGTGATGGGCGGCATCTTCGGCGTGATGGCAATGGCGGGCCTGATTATCCTGCTGCAACGCCGTCTGAAATGCGACCGTTTGGCCGCCAACACCACATGGCGCGACAAACTGGTATTGGTTTGGCTTATCGTTACCTTAGGCTTGGGTCTGCTCACCATTTTCGTGAGCATGGGACATACCGACGGCCACGAAATGGTGAAATTGATGACTTGGGCGCAGCACATCGTTACCTTCCGCGGCGAAGCCGCCGGCCATATTGAAGACGTAAACTTCCTGTTCAAACTGCATATGGTGATGGGCATGGGTTTGTTTGTGATTTTCCCGTTCACCCGCTTGGTACACGTGTGGAGCGGCTTCGCCAGCGTCGCCTATCTCGGCCGCGCATGGCAGCTGGTCCGCCGCCGTTGACCCCTTCCCATCTTCCGACAGGCTACCTGAAAAGTTTTCAGGTAGCCTGTTTTATTGCGGGCGGCTGATAAACCTCAGGCATTTCGGCCATCCGATTTGCAAAGTGGCACTTTGGCGTGTATCCGATAAGCCGCCTTGCCGAATCGGGCGGACTAACTATAAAGTACTAGCCCCTTACGGCGAGCGGCTTATTCTCCGCCTTGCCGGAATACCGCATAGTATGCCCCGTCCGGCATGCAAAGTGCGGCCGGACGGCGTGTGATTCAGCGGAGTGTTATTTTGCCCTCTTTCTATCCCAAAAGCCTTTCCACCCGGCTGAAGCTGCTCACGGCTTTGTGGGTGGCTGCGGCAGTGGGTTCGATCATCCTGACCCTGCTCTTGTCTTGGCGGCTGGAAGGCAGCGCGGCCGCCATCAACGATGCCGGCCGGCTGCGGATGCAAACCTACCGCCTCGGCCTGATGCTGCGCAACGGCGATGCCGCCGCCGATGTCCGGCAAAAAGTGGCCGAATTCGATGCGACCTTGCGCGGTTTGGAGCAAGGCGACCCCGCCCGCCCGCTGTTTTTGCCGGATACGCCGCAAGTGAAGCGGCATCTGCATACCCTGCAGCGCCAATGGGCGCAAGTGCGGCTGATGGTTTGGAAGGCGGCGGGCACGGAAATCCGGGTGGACGAAACCCGCCTGCAGTCATTCGTCGGCACGGTGGACGATTTGGTGTCGGCGGTAGAAGACGTGAACGCCCGCCACACTTACTGGCTGCGCCTTTTCCAAAGCTGCCTGATGGTGATGGTGCTGCTGAGCGCCTGTGTGATGGTGCTGCTGCTGTATTTATGGATTATCCGTCCGCTGGACGAATTGCAAAACGGCGTGAAAGCCGTGCATGACGGCCAGTTCGGCGTGCAGGTGCCGGTGGATGATTTGACCGAATTTGCCCATCTGGACCGCGGCTTCAATCAGATGAGCAGCCGTCTGCAGCAACTGTATGCCCACCTGGAGCAGGAAGTGGTGGAAAAAACCCGTGATTTGGCCACCAAAAACTACACCCTGGAAACCCTGTATTTCTTTTCCCGTTTTCTCGGCCAGACGCAGGCATCCGGAGAAGCCTGCGAAATGTTCCTGCAAAAAATCATGGCTCTGGTGCCCGCCAAGGCCGGCAGCATCCGCCTGTTGGATTTCAGCCGCCGCCGCATGGATCTGATCGCCCACACCGGGCTGCCGGACGCTTTGCAAACTGCGGAGGCCTGCCGTCAGTTGGACGACTGCTTTTGCGGCCACAGTGTCAGCCAAGGCGGCTGGCAGCCCATCCGCTTTTATCAGCGTCCGCCAGCGGCGGCGGCCGCTGCGTATACCCATTGCGAACAGGCCGGATTCCATTATCTGCAGATTTTCAAGATACGTTACAACGATCAGGAGCTGGGCATGATGACGCTGTATTTCGAACAGGAATACGCGCTCAATACCGCCAGCAACGATTTGCTGGAAGCCTTGTGCAACCAACTCGGTTTGGTGCTCACCAATATCCGCCTGGCGGACGAAAGCCGCCAATTGGCCGTGCTGCAGGAGCGTAATCTGATGGCGCAAGGGCTGCACGACAGCATTGCGCAAACCCTCACCTTCCTCAATCTGCAAGTCCAGATGCTTGACAGCGCTTTGCAGGATGACAAGCCGGAACAAGTGGCGGAAAACCTTCAGTTCATCAAAGAAGGCGTGCAGGAATGCTATGAGGACGTGCGCGAATTGTTGCTGAATTTCCGCACCCAAATCAGCCGTAAAGAATTTGCCGAAGCGGTACAAACCTTGGCGGATCGGTTTGAGCAGCAAACCCAGGTGCCGGTTACCCTCAGTTGGCAAGGCGACGGCCCCGGCCTCAACAGTGAACAGCAATTGCAGTTTATCTTCATCCTGCAAGAAAGCCTGTCGAACATCCGCAAACACGCCCATGCGCACAATGTGGCAATCGCGTTTGACAACCGGCAAGACTTTGTGATGACGATTACCGACGACGGACGCGGCTTCGACCCCGCCGACCTCTCCAAACAGTCCGGCAACCATGTCGGCCTCAACATCATGCGGGAGCGGGCATTGCGTATTCACGCCCGCCTCGAATTGGATTCCAGCGCAGGCGGCGGCCACACCCGCGTCTGCCTCACCCTACCGCAACAAGAAAGAATTTTGATATGAACCCGAACAACACCATCCGCATCGCCCTCATTGACGACCACACCCTGTTTAGAAGCGGCATCAAAGCCTTATTGGCGCGGCAGGACGATTACGAAGTGGTGGGCGAAGCCGCCGACGGCCTCAGCGGCGTCAAACTGGTTGAGCAAACCGCCCCCGATGTGGTGCTCTTGGATTTGGATATGCCGGTGATGAACGGGCGCGAAGCCTTGGCGCAAATCCTCAGCAGCCGCCCCGAACAAACCGTGGTGATGCTCACCGTTTCGGAAGACAGCGAAGACTTGACCGAATGTATGCGTTTGGGTGCCCGCGGCTTTCTGCTAAAAAACATCCATGCCGATTTTCTGGTGGACGCCATCCGCAAGGCGGCCGACGGAGACAATGTTTTTTCTCCCGAAATGACCGCCCGTCTGGTGCAGTCCCTGATTCAGCCCAATACTCCGCCCGCCGCCAGCGCGCTGGATGCGCTGACACCGCGCGAATTGGAAATCCTCGGCTATCTGGCGGCCGGACACAGCAACAAAATCATCGCCCGCAAACTCAATCTGGCCGAATCCACCATCAAAGTGCACGTGCAGAGCATTTTGCGCAAACTTGAGTTGTCCAGCCGTGTACAAGCCGCCGTTTATGCCGTCCAGCACAATGTGCCGCAGCCGCTGTAGGCTACCTGAAACCCTTCTCCAACCGTTTTTTCCGCATTGAAAGAACACCCGATGAAAAGCAGCGCCCGCAACCAGTTGGCCGGCACCGTTATCCGCATCGAACACAGCGGCGGCTCGTGCCTGGTTACCCTTGCCTGTGCCGGCGGCATCGAAATCCGCGCCCGAATCAGCAGCTTCAGCCTGCAACGTTTGAAGTTGGCCGTCGGCAGCCCGGTCATCGCCATGATCAAAGCCGCATCGGTGGTGCTGGCCGCCGATCTCGCCCCGATGGTGTTGTCGGCGGAAAACTGCCTCCCCGGCACGGTCACGCGCGTGGAGCAGGGTTCGGTCAACAATGTGGTCACGCTCGGCATCAACGATGAAATCAGCCTGTGCGCCACCATCACCCTCTACAGCGGCGAAACCCTCGCTCTGGAACCCGGCCGCCCGGCCGCCGCCGTTTTCAATGCCGACCAAGTCATGCTTGGCGTATTGGTTTAGCCGCCCGCAGGCTTGAAAGCCCCATCCCGACCACTCTGCACGACTCCGCCCCAAGGCTGCCCGAAACCCTTTCGGGCAGCCTTGCCCTTTTGCCCGCCTGACCGTTTGCTCCGTTTCCGCCGGCCTACCTCCAAATAACTAGCATTCTGCTTATTTCAGGCTAATGCCCACTATGCCAATGCCTTGCCGCCTCCATGCTTCAGGGCAATGCGTGGCAGCCGGTGAAGGCGTAAGTTAAGAGGGCGTAAAAATCCGATTAACTTATGGCAAACCACCGGAAAGGAAGGGGCAGCGAGATGGCCTCGGAAACTTACAAACGCTATTCGGTGCTGTTCACCAGCACCTGGGCTTTTACCGTCTGTTTTATGATTTGGATGATGCTGGCGGTTGTCGGCATCAAAGTGCAGGAGGAAATGGGTTTTAACCAAACCCAATACGGCATTCTGATTGCCCTGCCGGTGCTTTCCGGCTCGCTGGTCCGCGTGCCGCTGGGCATCCTTACCGACAAATACGGCGGCCGCATCGTGTTTTTCGCGCTGATGGCCGTATCCGTGCCGGCCATTTTCCTGATGAGCTATGCCGACCAATACTGGCATTTCCTGGTCATCGGCCTCTTAATGGGCTTGGCCGGCGGTTCGTTTTCGGTGGGCACGCCTTATGTGGCGCGCTGGTTTCCCAAACAGCAGCAAGGCATGGCCATGGGCGTGTTCGGTGCGGGCAATGCCGGCAGCGCCATCAATAAATTCCTCGCCGCCTGGCTGATTGTGACCTACGGAACCTGGCAGATTGTGCCCACCGTGTACTCCGCCATCATGCTGGCCACCGCCGTGGTGTTCTGGTTCACCAGCTACCACGATCCCAAGCATCTGGTGTCTTCCAGCGTGACCCTGAAAGACCAATTGGCGCTGCTCAAAGACCCCGGCGTGCTGCGTTACAGCCAATATTACTCCGTGGTGTTCGGCGGCTATGTGGCACTGGCTTTGTGGATGACCAAATACTATGTGGGCGAGTACGGCATGAGCCTGCAAACCGCAGCCTTCCTGGCGGCCTGCTTCTCCCTGCCCGGCGGCGTGCTGCGTGCTTTCGGCGGCTATCTGTCCGACAAATTCGGCGCGTATAAGGTGACTTGGGCGGTGATGTGGGTGTGCTGGGTGTGCTTCTTCCTGCTCTCCTACCCGCAAACCGATTTGTCCGTCCGCACCACCGACGGCGGCTCGCTCACCATGCACATCGGCCTGAACGTGACCGTGTTCACCATTCTGATGTTTACCGTGGGCGTGGCCACCGCCGTGGGCAAAGCTTCCGTGTTCAAATTCGTGGCCGACGACTACCCCGACAACATCGGTGCGGTATCCGGCATTGTCGGCCTGGCCGGCGGCATGGGCGGCTTCCTGCTGCCGATTATGTTCGGCGCGCTGGAAGACTGGACCGGCATCCGCTCCACTTCTTTCATGCTGCTCTACGGCACCGTCTGCGTTTCGCTGATTTGGATGCACTTCTCGTTTAAAGCCAAACGCGACAGCGATATGAAAGCGCTGCAGGCCCGCCAATCTTAAGCACCGCAGGCTACCTGAAAACAAACAACGCATTCCTGTACAGCCTGAGCTTTCAGGTAGCCTTTCCCCCTCGGAAGGAACCCTTTTATGTCCCATCTCATCCAACACTGGCAGCCGGAAGACAAAACCTTTTGGCAGCAAACCGGCAAGAAAATCGCCACCCGCAATCTGTGGATTTCCATTCCCGCCCTTCTGCTCGCCTTCGCCATCTGGCAGGTGTGGAGCGTGGCGGTGGTCAACCTGCCCAATATCGGCTTCAAATACAGCGAAAACCAGCTTTTCTGGCTGGCCGCCCTGCCCGCTTTGTCCGGCGCCACCCTGCGGATTTTCTATTCCTTTATGGTGCCGGTGTTCGGCGGCCGGAAATGGACGGCCATCTCCACCGCCAGCCTGCTCTTGCCCGCCATCGGCCTGGGCTTTGCCGTACAAAACCCGAACACCAGCTACATCACCATGATGGTGCTGGCGCTGCTGTGCGGCTTCGGCGGCGGCAACTTCTCCTCCAGCATGGCCAACATCAGTTTCTTTTTCCCCAAAGCGGAAAAAGGCACCGCGCTCGGCCTGAATGCCGGCTTGGGCAATCTGGGCGTCTCCACCGTGCAGTTTGTGGTGCCCCTCATCATTACCGCCGGCGTATTCGGCGCTTTCGGCGGCGAACCGCAAACCTGGGTGAAAGGCGATGTGACCAAACAAATCTGGCTGCAAAACGCCGGCTTTATCTGGGTGCCCTTCATCATTCTGTCTACCTTGGCCGCTTGGTTCGGCATGAACGATTTGGCTTCCGCCAAAGCCAGCTTCAAAGACCAAGCCGTGATTTTCAGCCGCAAGCACAACTGGATCATGTGCATTCTGTATCTGGGCACCTTCGGCTCCTTCATCGGTTTCGCTGCCGGTTTCCCGCTGTTGATCAAAAGCCAGTTTACCGGCATCGATCCGGTGAAATACGCCTTCTTGGGCCCTTTGGTCGGCGCTTTGGTACGCCCGCTGGGCGGCTGGATTTCCGACAAAATCAAAAGCGGCGCCCTGATTACCCAAATCGTCTTCATCGGCATGATTGTGGCGGTATGCGGCGTGATCTTCTTCCTGCCCGATAACGGCGAGGGCGGCAACTTCTGGGGCTTCTTCGTCTGCTTCCTGGCCCTGTTTGCCCTCACCGGCATCGGCAACGGCTCTACCTTTATGCAGGTGCCGGTGATCTTCCTCAATATGCACCAGAAATTTGCCGACGCAGGCAAAGTGAGCGGAGAACAGGCGCGCTTGGACGCCACCAAAGAAGGCGCGGCCGTCATCGGCTTTACCGCCGCCTTTGCGGCCTACGGCGGCTTCTTTATCCCGAAAAGCTACGGCACTTCCATCAACCTTACCGGCGGGGTGAACGCCGCCCTGATCGGCTTCATCGTCTTCTACGCCGTTTGTGCGGCGCTGAACTGGTGGTATTACGCCCGCAAAGGTGCCGAAGCCAAGTGCTGATGCTCCCCGGCAAGTCATGTGCCATACGGGCTACCTGAAAACGGGCCATGCGGATTTCCGCGCCGCTAAGGTTTTCAGGTAGCCTTCTATATGGCCGCTACGCCGAAAGTAGTAGTCCGGCTATGTCTTTTCGCCGTTTCGCCATGCTTTGTATGCATTCAAATCTGAATTTGCCTGCTTTACCATGCGGGCATCTGGCCGGTACGGCCGCACCAATCAAGATCAGGCAGGCTGTCGGAGCCTGCCCGCAGCAGGAGACACACACCATGGCACTCACATCCGTCAGCGAACTGCAAACCCTGATCCGCGAACACATTACCCGCGCCCCGCACCTGCCCGACACCGAGTGCCTCCCCGTTGCCCAAAGCATCGGGCGCGTTTTGGCGGCCGACATGGTATCCGCCCTCAACATCCCCGCCGCCGATATTTCCGCCATGGACGGCTACGCCCTGCCTGCCGGCGCCGCAGCCGGCAGCCGTTGGCGGATAGCGGGCGAATCTGCCGCCGGCAAACCCTTTGCCGGCAGCCTGCCCGAAGACGGCTGCATCCGCATCATGACCGGGGCTGTGGTACCGGCCGCTTGCGCCTGTGTGGTCTTGCAGGAACACACCGAAACCGACGGCGACGGCATTCTACTCACCCGAGAGGTTGCCGCCGGTGCCAATATCCGCTACGGCGGCGAAGAAGTGGCGGCGGGTGATACCGTTCTCACTGCCGGCCGCATCCTGCGCCCTGCCGACGTCATGCTCTTGGCCGCCCTCGGCATCGGCCAAGTGCCGGTTTACCGCAAAATCAAAGTGGCGGTATTGTCTACCGGCGACGAACTCCGCGAACCGGGCACACCGCTCACCGGCCACGGGCAGGTGTACGACAGCAACCGCCACACCCTGATGGCCCGCCTGGCGGCCATGCCGGTGGAAGTTTTGGATTTGGGGCGGGCAGCCGACGATTTGGAAGGCGTGCTGCATACCCTGGACGAAGCCGCCCGCCTGGCAGACGTAGTGATCACCTCCGGCGGCGTATCGGTGGGCGATTACGACTATATGCGCGAAGCGGTAGACCGCTTGGGTGCCATCCACCATTACAAAGTGGCCGTCAAACCGGGCAAGCCGTTTGTGTTCGGCCAAATGTTGCGAACTTGGTATTTCGGCCTGCCCGGCAACCCGGTTTCCGGCTATGTGGGCTTCGATCTGTTTTTAAAAGCCGCCCTGTGGCAGCTGTGCGGCGCGCAGGAAATTCCCCGGCCTTTACGCATACAGGCCGTGTTGACCCAAGCGGTGAAAAAATCGCCCGGCCGCATGGACATCCAGCGCGCCGTACTCACGCCAACCGCCGACGGCACATGGGAAGCCGCGCCGGCCGACGAGCAGGACTCCCACCGCGTG
Source organism: Eikenella sp. (assembly GCA_030528345.1). Lineage (GTDB taxonomy): Bacteria > Pseudomonadota > Gammaproteobacteria > Burkholderiales > Neisseriaceae > Eikenella. The sequence continues at coordinate 46,454 of JAUMZB010000007.1, read as the reverse complement.
TGGGGCGTCAGCAAGGCCAACGCCTATATGGTTTTGTCGGCCGAATCCGGCAACCTACCGGCCGGCAGCACCGTGACCGTCCAACCGTTCACCGAGGCCTTCCTATGAATCCGCTGACCGACCCTTTCAACCGTCGGCTCACTTATTTGCGCCTGTCGGTAACCGATTTGTGCAATTACCGCTGCACCTATTGCCTGCCCGACGGCTATGCCGGCAAAGCCAAGCCTGACGAACTGACGCTGCCCGAAATCGAAACCCTGGTTCAAACCTTCGCCCGAAGCGGCACCCGTAAAATCCGCCTCACCGGCGGCGAACCCACTTTGCGGCGCGATTTGGCCGACATCATTGCCATCTGCCGCGCCCAAGCGCAAATCGAGAGCGTGGCGCTGACCACCAATGCCTTCAAGCTGGCCAAACTGTTTCCGGCCTACCGCGCCGCCGGCATCGACAAACTGAACATCAGCATCGACAGCTTCGACCCGGAAGTGTTTTACCGAATCACCGGCAAACGCGAATGCCGCAACATCGTGCGCGCTTTGGACGGCATTTTGGAGCAGGGTTTTTACGGCATCAAAGTCAACACCCTGCTGCTGCGCCGCTATATGGCGCACACCTTGCCCGATGCCTTGGATTTCGTGCGCCACCGCCCGGTTACCCTGCGCTTTATCGAGCTGATGCAAACCCGCGGCAATACGGCTTTTTTTGGCGAACAGCATTTTTCGGCCGCCGCCGTAGAGGCCGGCCTGCAGGCCGAAGGCTGGCAGCTGGTGCCGCGTTCGGCGCATGCCGGCCCGGCGCGGGAATACCGCCACCGCGATTTTGCCGGCGGCATCGGCTTTATCGCCCCTTACAGCAAAGATTTCTGCCAAAGCTGCAACCGCCTGCGCGTGAGTGCGCAGGGCAAAATGCACTTGTGCCTGTTCGGCGGCATTGCCTATGATTTGCGCCCTTGGCTGCGTGGCGGCGACCCAAACGGCCTACGCCGGCACCTGCACGAATTGATGGCGGAAAAACCGGAGCACCACTTCCTGCACGAGCGCAAATTCGGCCTGATCCGCGATTTGTCGATGATCGGCGGTTGAGATGGCCGGCGGAGTTTCTGTGCGCTACGAGCCTTTGCTGATTCTCTGCGGCGGCCTCAGCCGCCGCATGGGCGCGCCCAAAGCCCTCCTGCCCTTCCGCGGCCATACCCTGTTGCACAAATTGGTCACGCAAACCCATCCCGGGCGCCCCGTTTGGCTGGCCGCCGCCGGCCAAACCTATCCCGATACCGGCCGCGCACACTATCTCCACGACGCCCTGCCGGAGCGTCAGGGGCCGCTCGCCGCCATTCTGCCGGCGCTGCAAAAGGCACACCGACGAGGAGACACCGGTATTTACGTGCTGGCCTGCGACACCCTGCTGCAACCGGAAGCAGTCATCGCCCTACTGGCGCAAGGCGCAGGCCTGCCCGCTTGGCGACAGGGCATTACCCTGCTGGCCGACGCCGGCAACGGCCGCATCCATCCGCTGATGTCGCATTGGCCGGCGGCGGTGCGGCACGATTTACAAAGGTATCTGGCACAAGGCGGACGCACAGTCAGCGCCTGGCTGGATACGCAGACCCGCCAAACCATTGCCATGCCCGAAGCTTGGCAGACGGTGTGCAATTTCAATACGCCTGCCGATTTCGAACACGCCGTGACAGCCGCCCAAGCGCTGCCCGAGGCTACCTGAAAGAATTGCCCGAACCGAATCAGGCTACCTGAAAAAAACGGAGGATGGGATGTCCCTCACCCATTTAGACGAACACGGCCGCAGCCGCATGGTGGATGTCGGCGGCAAAGCCAGCACCCGCCGCGTGGCCGCCGCCGAAGGCTGGGTGGTTTTCCCGCCGAATGTGTATGCCCAAATCCAGGCCGCCAACGGCCAAACCGCCAAAGGCGCCGTAATCGAGGTGGCGCGTCTGGCCGGCATCATGGCCGCCAAAAACACCGCCCAGTTGATTCCGCTGTGCCACCCGATGATGTTGGAGCGCTGCCGGGTGGACATCAACCATGAAGACGACGCCCACCGCCTGCACATCCGTGCCGAAGTGGCGGTGTCGCACAAAACCGGCGTGGAAATGGAAGCGCTGACGGCGGTATCGGTGGCGGCGCTGACCGTATACGACATGACCAAAGCACTCAGCCACGACATCCGCATCGAACAAATCCGCCTGGTCCACAAATCCGGAGGCAAGCATGACTTCAAACGCTGAACCCCGCCGCCTCACTGTTCTCTATTTTGCCGCCCTGCGCGAGCAAAGCGGCAAAGAACGGGAGGAGCGGCTCACCCGTGCCGCCGATGCGGCCGCCCTCTACGCCGAATTGGCCGCCGAATACGGTTGGGACTTGCCGCAAAGCCGCCTGCGCGCCGCGGTCAACCACACCTTCTGCCCGTGGCAGCAAACTTTGCAAGACGGCGACACCGTTGCCTTTATCCCCCCCATTGCCGGAGGCTGACATGTTTTTTGATCTGACCGAACAGGCCATCGACGCCGCTGCTTTGCGCCGGCGTCTGCTCGACAACGAGCAATGCGGTGCCTTTACCTGTTTTGAAGGCTGGGTACGCCGCCAGAACGACGGCAGCTGGGTGGATTACCTGGTGTACAGCACCTACGAAGCCTTGGCACGCAAACAAGGGGAAGCGGTATTGGCGCAGGCCAAACAGCGGTTTGCCGTCGAAGACGCCGTGTGCGTCCACCGCTACGGCCGCTTGGAAGTCGGCGACATGGCGGTATGGGTGGGCGTGACCGCCGGACACCGCGATGCCGCTTTTGCCGCCTGCCGCTTCATTATCGACACCGTTAAAGCCGAAGTGCCGATTTGGAAACAGGAGTTCTACAGCGGCGGCCGGACATCTGCTTGGCTGGCCAATCCCGAGGGCCTGCCGGCGGAATAATTGGCAACTCCTGCCGCAAACGGCACTGCCGCCACGCCTTGTCCGACTACAGGCCGTGGCGGCTTTTCCTGTCCGCCCCATGCTTTTCAGGTAGCCTGAAACCTGCCTCCCGCCCCGCCCTGCCGCGCGGCCGGTATGGTTCTATCGGGCGGCTGTTATGACTAATCCTTTAGTATTAGCCGGCCGTTTAATCCCTTCCGCCAATGGCTGTCCGCTGCGGCTTTTGCTATCTTGCGCCCTCCATTTCTTTTCCACTGCAAGGATCGCGAGATGAACCGTCTGCCCCGCATCACTGCTTTGGCCGCCTTGCTGCCGGCCGCCCTGCCCCTGCACGCCAAAGACCTGACCGTTTCCGCCGCCGCCAGCCTGAAAGACGCTTTCCAGGAAATCGCCGCCCAATACGAACGCCGGCATCCCGAGGTGGATGTAAAACTGAACACCGCCGGATCGGGTGCGCTGCTGCAACAACTGCTGCAAGGCGCACCGGTGGACGTGGTGGCCTTTGCCGACCAAAAAACCATGGACATGGCGGTGGAAAAGAATGCAGTGGACGCAACCAGCCGCCGTACTTTTGTGCGCAATGATTTGGTGTTGATCGTGCCGAAAAACAGCCGCACGTCCGCCGCCTCCTTACAAGAGCTGAACCGCCCCGCCGTCAACCGCATCGCTTTGAGCAATCCCGAAAGCGTGCCGGCGGGCCGTTATGCCAAAGCCGCCCTGGAAAAAGCCGGCCTGTTTGCCGCCCTGCAGCCGAAAATCATCACCACCCAAAACGTGCGCCACTCCCTCGACTATGTGGCACGCGGCGAAGTGGACGCCGGCTTTGTCTACCGCACCGATGCGGCACTGATGCCGGAAAAAGTGCGCGTGACCGCCACCATTGCGCTCGACACGCCCGTTTCCTATCCGATTGCGGTCAGCGCCGACAGCCGCGACAAAGCCGAAGCGCAACGCTTCCTCAACTTCGTGCTGTCGCCCCAAGGCCGCCAAGTATTGAACAAATACGGCTTCAGCCGCCCGTAAATCCTTTTCAGGTAGCCTGAAACATGTGGCAAGATGTTTGGCCGGCACTCGGCTTGTCGTTAAAAGTGGCCTTCTGGGCCACTTTCCTCAACATGTTGCTGGGCATTGCCGTCGGTTTCCTGCTGGCCCGACGGCGTTTTCCCGGCCGCGACCTGCTCGATACGGTGCTGACCCTGCCCATGGTGCTGCCGCCTACCGTACTCGGCTACTACCTGCTGGTTTTGTTCGGCCGCCACGGAGCCATCGGCCAATGGCTGAGCCACAGCTTCGACATCCGTTTGATTTTCACTTGGCAAGGCGCGGTATTGGCCGCGATGGTGGTCACCTTTCCTCTGGTTTTCAAACCCGCCCGCGCCGCGTTTGAAGGTGTCAACCCCCAATTGGAACAGGCTGCCCGCACGCTGGGCTTGTCGGAAAGCGCTGTTTTTCTGCGCGTGACCCTGCCCCTGGCTTGGCGCGGCCTGTTGGTGGGTCTGCTGCTGGCGTTTGCCCGCGCCTTGGGCGAATTCGGCGCCACGCTGATGATTGCCGGCAGCATTCCCGGCCAAACCCAAACCCTCTCCATTGCCGTCTACGAAGCCGTCCAGTCCGGCAACGACCGCTTGGCCAACCAGTTGGTGCTGCTGATTTCTGCTGTCTGCATTGCGGTTTTGTGGACCACTGCCCGTCTGGCCAAGCCCAAGGAGCGCACATGAGCCGCGCAGACTGGATATTCGATTTCTCCCTGCAGGCACAGGTGCGTGCCGGTAAAAAATATTTCGATTTGGACGTTTGCTGCCAAAGCCGGGCCCGCCGGCTCGCCATCATCGGCCCTTCCGGCTCCGGCAAAAGCCTGACCCTGCAACTGCTGGCCGGCCTGTTGCCGCCCGCGCAAGGCTACATTCGCATCGGCGGGCAAACCTACGGCGATACCGCGCGGCAGATCTGGCTGCCTCCGCAACGGCGCCGCGTCGGACTGGTGTTTCAAAATTACGCCCTGTTCCCCCATCTGACCGTGGCGCAAAACATCGCTTTCGGCCTACAGCAAGGCTGGCACAATCCTTCGCCCCGCCGCCCGGCCGAATCGGTGCGGCGGTGGCTGGAACGGATGCGGCTGCAAGCGGTTGCCGGCCATTACCCGCACCAGATTTCCGGCGGACAGCAACAGCGCACCGCATTGGCCCGCGCCTGCATCACCCGCCCTCAGTGGCTGTTACTGGACGAACCCTTTTCCGCCCTCGATGCAGACTTACGCCAACACATGCGCCGGCTGGTGGGTGAATTGCAAAGCGAATTGTCGGTGCCCATGCTCATCATCAGCCACGACACCGCCGACACCCAAGCCTTGGCAGACGAAGTGCTGCACATGGAACACGGCCGGCTGAAAAACCCATGCCGACAGGCTACCTGAAAAGCCAGATGCTCTTTTCAGGTAGCCTGTCGGCAGTCGGCACGGCCCTATCCCGTCACTCAAACCGCGCTTGCCGCATACCATTACACCGCCCCGTGCCATCGGCCGAAATAACTAAGCGCACACCCCGAAAGTCTTATCCGCTTCCTTCTTTTTTCTTTCCAGCAAACCCTTTCGGAGCATATTCTCTGGCCTCCGGCTATTTTATATTGCAGGCGTAGAAAACTATTCCGCTTGCACCTGCCGACCGGAATGACAACCAAAAGGAACCCGCCATGAGCCACTTTTTAGACCGCCTGAAATTCTTCAGCCAAAAACACGAACCCTTTGCCGACGGGCACGGCGTGCTCACCGAAGAAGACCGCAAATGGGAAGATGCCTACCGCAGCCGCTGGCAGCACGATAAGGTGGTGCGCTCCACCCACGGGGTAAACTGTACCGGCTCGTGCAGTTGGAAGGTTTATGTGAAAAACGGCCTGATTACTTGGGAAACGCAGCAGACCGATTATCCGCGTACCCGCCCCGATTTGCCGAACCATGAACCGAGGGGTTGCCCGCGCGGGGCTTCGTACAGCTGGTATGTGTATTCCGCCCAACGGGTGAAATATCCGATGATACGCGGTGTGCTGGCGGAAATGTGGCGCGAGGCGCGTAAAACCATGTCGCCGGTTGAGGCTTGGGCATGGATTGTGGAAGACGAAAACCGCGCCAAGTCGTACAAAACCCAACGCGGCTTGGGCGGCTTTGTGCGTGCGTCTTGGGACGAGGCCAATGAAATGGTAGCGGCGGCCAATGCTTACACTGTTAAAAACTACGGCCCCGACCGTGTGATTGGTTTTTCGCCGATTCCCGCCATGTCGATGGTGAGCTATGCTGCGGGTGTGCGCTATTTGAGCCTGCTCGGAGGCGTGGCGATGTCGTTCTACGACTGGTATTGCGACTTGCCGCCGGCCAGCCCGCAAATTTGGGGCGAGCAAACCGATGTGGCCGAGTCTGCCGACTGGTACAACTCGAATTATTTAATGGTGTGGGGTTCCAACGTGCCGATGACGCGCACGCCCGATGCCCACTTCTACACCGAAGTACGCTACAAAGGCACGAAAACCGTGGCCGTGTCTTCCGACTTCGGCGAGATGGCGAAGTTCGGCGATATTTGGCTTGCGCCGAAACAAGGTACCGACGCGGCTTTGGCGATGGCGATGGGTCATGTGATTCTGAAAGAGTTCCACATCAACAACCCTTCTCCTTATTTCACCGATTATGTACGCCGCCTAACCGATATGCCGATGTTGGTGCGCTTGGATGCCAACGACAAAGGCTACGCACCCAAATACTTCCTGCGTGCGTCCGAATTGGCTGCATTCGGCGAAGAGAAAAACGCCGATTGGAAAACACTGATATGGGACGAGCTTTCAGACAGCCTTTGTCTGCCCAACGGCTCTATCGGCTTCCGTTGGGACGGCAGCCAAAAATGGAATCTGGAAACCCGTGCGCAAGACAAAGAAGTTCGCGCCGCCTTGTCGCTGAAAGAGCGTGCCGATGAAGTGGTAAACGTAGGATTTACCTACTTCGGCGGCGAACATGACGATATAATTTACCGCAAAGTGCCCGCCAAACGCATTCCGCTGACCAACGGCGAAACCGCGTTGGTAGCAACCGTGTTCGACCTGATGGTGGCCAACTACGGCGTGGACAACGGCTTGGGTTGCGAAAACACCGCCAAAGATTATTTTGACGACAAACCCTATACGCCGGCATGGCAGGAAAAACACACCGGCGTGAAACCGGAGCTGGTCATTCAGGTAGCCCGCGAGTTCGCCCAAAACGCCCACGACACCGAAGGCCGCAGCATGGTGATTGTCGGTGCCGGTTTGAACCACTGGTACCACATGGACATGGCGTATCGCGGCATCATCAATATGCTGATGATGTGCGGCTCTATCGGTAAATCCGGCGGCGGCTGGTGCCACTATGTAGGCCAAGAAAAACTGCGCCCGCAAAGCGGCTGGATTCCGTTGACGTTTGCCACCGACTGGCACCGCCCGCCGCGCCAGATGAACAGCACTTCGTTCTTCTACGCCCATACCAGCCAATGGCGGCATGAAAAAGTGCATGTAGATGAAATTCTGGCCGCCAATGCCGACGGCAGCATGGGTTCGCTTTCCATGATCGACTACAACGCCAAAGCCGAGCGCATGGGCTGGCTGCCGAGTGCACCGCAACTGGGCGCGAACCCCTTGGATATTGCCGACCAAGCCGAAGCGGCGGGTGTAGATGCCGCGCAATATGTGGCAAGCCGTCTGAAAGACGGTTCGCTGGATATGGCGTGTAACGACCCCGACAACCCGCAAAACTTCCCGCGCAACTTATTTGTATGGCGTTCCAACCTGCTCGGCTCTTCGGGCAAAGGCCACGAGTATTTCCTGAAATACCTGCTGGGCACGCAAAATGCCGTATTGAGCGATGAGAATGACGAAGAGTGTATCAGGCCGTCTGAAATCACCGTGCGCCCCGCCGCCGAAGGCAAACTCGACCTGTTGACCGTGCTCGATTTCCGCATGTCTACCACCTGCCTGTACGGCGACATCGTGTTGCCGACCGCCACATGGTACGAAAAAGACGACCTCAATACCTCGGATATGCACCCGTTTATCCACCCGCTCACCGAGGCCGTTCAGCCGTTGTGGCAAAGCAAAACCGACTGGGAAATCTATAAAGGCTTCGCCAAAAAATTCAGCGAAATCGCCAAGGATTACATCGGCGTACGCAAAGACATCGTGCTCACACCGCTGATGCACGACAGCCCGCAGGAACTCGGCCAGCCGTTTGACCCGAAAGACTGGAAGCACGGCGAATGCGACCCGATTCCCGGCAAAACCATGCCCGCCATTACTGTTGTGGAGCGCGATTACGGCGCGATTTACGAAAAATTCACTTCGGTCGGCCCTTTGTTGGAAAAAATCAACAACAACGGCAAAGGCATGGCTTGGGATACCAAGCACGAAGTAGAATTTTTACGCAAACTCAACGGCGTACAAGCAAGCGGAGCAGGCAAAGGCCAGCCCAAAATCGAAACCGCCATCGATGCCTGCGAAATGGTGTTGACGCTTGCACCCGAAACCAACGGCCACGTTGCCAAAAAAGCATGGCAAGCCTTGGGTAAAGCCACCGGCCGCGATCATACCCATTTGATTAACGCCAGCGAGCATACCGCCATCCGCTTCCGCGACATCGTCGCCCAGCCGCGCAAAATCGTCACCTCACCGATTTGGTCGGGCGTGGAAAGCGAAGAAGTGTGCTACAACGCCGGCTATACCAACGTGCACGAACTCATCCCGTGGCGCACCATCACCGGCCGCCAGCAGTTCTACCAAGACCACAAATGGATGCGTGATTTCGGCGAACACTTGTGCGTGTACAAGCCCGCCGTCGATTTCAAAACCACCAAAAAACTGCTCGGCAAATACCCCAACGGCAACAAGGAAATTACGCTTAACTTCCTCACGCCGCACCAAAAATGGGGCATTCACAGCACCTATTCGGAAAACCTGCGCATGCTCACCCTGTTCCGCGGCGGCCCGCACGTGTGGATTTCCGAAATCGATGCCAAGAAAGCCGACATTGTCGATAACGATTGGGTAGAAGTGTTCAACGCCAACGGCACCATCGCCTGCCGCGCCGTGGTGAGCCAACGCATCCCCGAAACCATGATCCTGATGTACCACGCACAGGAAAAAATCGTCCACACACCCGCGGGCGAGGTTTCGCAAAAACGCGGCGGTATCCATAATTCCGTTACCCGTGCCATTTTGAAGCCAACGCATATGATTGGCGGTTACGCCCAATTGGCCTACGGTTTCAACTACTACGGCACGGTCGGTTCCAACCGCGATGAATGGGTGATTGTGCGTAAAATGAATAAAGTGGATTGGATGGATGAGCCGGCAAGGTAAGGCCGTCTGAACAGCTTGGTATGTGAAAGAAATGCCTGTCTGGAAGGGAGCTTTCAGACAGGCAGAGACCTTGTATACCAACCATCTCCGGCGCATTTCTGCGTTACGCGTTTATGCCCTGGGGGTGCGGCCCGCTTGCCATCGTGTGACAGGCCTGACTATCAGGCCTTGAACTGTTATCCACATCTGCAGATTTCACAAAGATCTCGGGCATTTTTGTTGGTAAATCAGGGCGTGTCGTCAGAAAGCTTGCGAAGCGGTTTTTCGAGGCGGAAACCGTGGATGCCGGGCAGAAATGGGCGCCGGCTTAGACACCCGGCAAGCGTGTGCAAGGCCGCAGGCATGGTTGTTGACCACAAAGACCGCCGCAACGCTTTCCGACGATACGCCCTAGCAATCGGTAGCATATTTTGGGTAGCGTAGTAATTAAGAAAATTCTAAAGTGTATGATTCGGAATATTCAATTCAGACATAGCTATTGGCTGATCAATATCATGAAATATGCGGTATTGGGCAAACGTTTAAAATATTTTGGAAAGACTGTAACTATCTGCCTGATTGCTTCAATGCTTGACATCGGAATTCCTGATTCCACCGAGAGCCTACTTCGAAGAAATGTAGCTACCCATATTTCCGATGCACTCAATACATGCGGCCAATCCGGTACCATGCGGTTTTTATATTTTCCAAGCCTGTCATCGTCATGAATACACTTACGACTATCACCATTGGCCTGATTTCGACCAGCGACCGTGCCAGCCGTGGGATATATCCCGATGAAGGCATTCCTGCACTAAAAAACTGGCTCAATCAAGCTATCTGCAATCCTATCCGTTACATTGAAGCTTTAATTCCTGATGATTATGACAAAATCAAAAGCGTCCTCATTCATATGGCAGATGAAGAGCATTGCGATATAATTTTAACTACGGGCGGCACCGGTCCAGCACCACGCGATATTACGCCAGAAGCCACCTTAGCAGTGTTGGATAAGGAATTACCTGGCTTTGGAGAACAAATGCGCCGCATCAGCCTGCATTATGTACCGACTTCCATTTTATCGCGCCAAACTGCCGGCATCCGCGGCAGTAGTTTAATTGTGAATCTGCCTGGCCGGCCGAAAGCCATTGCCGAAACCCTAGGTGGCTTACGCGCAGAAGATGGCAGTATAATTATGCTTGGTCTGTTCGGTGCCATTCCCTATTGTGTGGATCTAATTGGAGGCTCCTTCATCGAAACCGATACCACTATCTGCCCTACCTTCCGCCCTAAACAAAAATAACCCTCTCAAGTTGCTTTTAATCCACTTGAAGACCGTTCCGGTTACTGAAAGCCAGGCTTAAAGGACATTTGGGATGATAAAAATCGCTGAAAGTCTTACCATGCAAGGCTTTCAGCGATTTTTATCATCCCAAATGTCCTTTAAGCCTAATTTCACTCCCAATATGTCATTATATGTCATTGCGTTAACCAAGCAGCAGCCTGAAATTTACCAGATTGCCCAACTCATCTACCATTGCGAGGACTTTGGTTGTCATTCCGCCTTTGAATTTACCGATATCCTAATTTCGGATCCCCCTTTTTGTGCCCTGTCCATGGCAGTGAGTCTTGACGATGGCACCATTGATCATTGCGCCATATCGGGAGCGTGACCGAATGCTTCGAAAATCTTGCGGACACGTCCGCCTCTTAACCTAGCGTATAGCGTTGGCACACCTTGTTCCAACCACCGACTCTGCGGGTAAATCACGCCATCGACTACCGTTACGAACAATCTACAGGATGGCTTCGATGAAAAGGTAGTGCTACGCTACGTCCGCGATCGGTAACTTCGCCGCTGCACAACAGTTCAATTTTAACTCATTGGGCGTCCGTGAGGATATTTCCAATCATACGTGGATTATATAAAGTAAAATGCGGATATCCACAAACCCTAAAGCCTCTTCGTATGCTTTTTGTGTGATAAAAAATCATGCTGCTTTATAGGCACCGCTTCTATTTGTTGCACTTAGATTGTCAAGTCAAGGTCGAAAACGCCCCAAACGTTTCCAACAGAAAGGTTTGGGGCTTCGCAAATAACGGATCATATTCCTGTCTGGAAAATCTCTCGCCAACTGATACGTCTAAGTGCTTTTTCATTAGGGAAAAACACCTCAATCAATATTGGTTTGCCACTAGCATCTTTACCAACTAAGTAACTCCGCCCATCCGGGGTGTAAATGATCGTCACACTGCCTGTCACACTAGCCAACAATCTTGATGGTGTATCATTCGGGTTATTTCGAGCAAAGTCTGGGACACCTGTTCCGTCATGAACATTTAAAGGATAAATATATCCTGATGATTTGGTACTGGTGCAAGATAACGTGGGCGAGCTACCATCAATATAACTATTCAATATTAGATACTTACCTTTTTCCAAGTGAGGATTGTAAATAATCTGCTCGTATTGCGTAGAACCATCCGGAAGTCTTACAGTATCCAAATCAATGTACCATCCTGAATGTATATTCCAATCAATACTATTTACACTCAATGTATGATCAGAACCAACTGTTTGTTTTAACAAGTTGGGAATAGATATCTCAGCAATATTGTTTCCGCTACTAGGAAAAGTAACAGCAGTTTTATCCCTCAAACCATAGACACTTTGCGTTCCTACAGCATAAGTCACACCAGATCCTAAATAACCTTCTTTGCGTAAGCCTGTACCGAAACTGATAATCGGATCTCTATCTGTACCAGCATCTTGAGCAACAACAATTTTAGTTGAAATGGGCTGCCCATTACGGGTAGTGAAGATTTTCTGAGGTCTAGTACTACCCCAAGCTGCACTGCTGTTGGCGCTCAAGTTGAAACGCCATACGTTGCCTTTCAAATCACCCGCATAAGCATAATCGTATATTCTGTCACGATCCAAATCTACGGGTGTCACATAAGCGATACCATTGGGGCTATCTAACGTACCACCTTCTTCAGTACTGATAAAGGTAAAGGAGGGTCTACCATTACTACTATCAATCGACATCACATAAATGCCTGCCGGACCACTGTTGGCAGTACAATTGCCATTAGCCGCATCGACAGAAGAGCACCAGCCATTACCGAATACCGCACCCCAATTACCGTCATGGAAACGACCAAATACAGGTTTACCATAAGTATTACCCAAGTTACGCCAAATTGGATCAGCCGGATCGTATGACCACTCTCCGATAACCTGAGAACCCGCATCACTGTTGCTGTTAGTGAATTTGGATGGGTTGGTAATATCCAAAGCATAAACAGTACTGCCGCCACTACCCAAACCACTCATCAGCCAAGTATGCCACTTACCGTTGTAGAATACATCTCCACTCCCAGGAGAAGCATCATTATAGAAATTATGGGCATATTGGGCATGGCTGAAGTTTAAACTGTTTGTAGTTTTATTAATGATTCTCGCCAAAACCGAAGCAGGCATATATGCCAATACTTCCGCACCATCATTGTTCGCCAAATCAAAGCTACCATCAGCCTTATTGGCTCCACTGCGAAAACCGTGTAAAAAACCATCATTGGCACCAGCGTATACCACATTGGTTCTTTGTTGCTGTTCCGCCATATATGCAGCGTAACTCTGACCTTGATTTTCCGGCAAAGCATCTCCTGCATGGCGATAATTTTGCCATCTGGCCTGATATTTGCTGTTTGCCGGCGCACCTACCCATGTCGGCCCTGAATTAATCACATCGCCCAATAAACTTTTACGGGCGCGGAACAAGCCTACACCTACATTAACTTGTTCTTGACTAATATCGCCTTTCAAATACTCCAAGCGCTGTTGGGCAATGCCTACCGCTTCTCCAGGCAATTGCAGGCTATTTTGCTGAGTAGCTGTTAGATTACCCCACTCCAAGCTTACACCATTACTGCCATTCCAAGTCCAGAATACGCGGCTGTTACGACTTTGTGCACTGACCGTGGTATTAGTTGAATTACAAATACCGTTCTTATGCAGCTCACTGCCTCCATTGAGCCTACAAGATGCATCCCAGTTGGCATACCTTGCAAAATCATAAGTATTGTTGGCTGCACTATGCACCAAAGGATAAGCCACAACTTGGCCAGTCCAATCATGGGGATTATATAAAGAGAAAAATAACTGGGTGTTGCTAACAATCTTAGCATCAGGCAAATTAACGGCAGCATCCCCTTCAGACTGGCTATCCGGCGCGGCTTTAAAACATGTTACCTCATGGTTATTTGTAGAACCACCCGTTGCGCCCGTAAAACCAAAGCGGAATGCTCGAGGCAGCGGACCGTTTTGCGCCACCACATCATAGTCCACCATTACCGGCTGATAAGCACCCGAATTATAGCTATACCAAACACTAGCCTTACCATCTTTGGTAATCCGAATACGATATTGAATGGGTTTAGCCTGACTTCTCGATGTCAGGTGAACACCGTTGGTTGCCAACGGGTTAGGCAATACTTTATGCGTCAAATAACCATAGTTATAAAGTTTTAATTGTGAACGAGCCACATCATCTTTAGCATAAGCGGTACTCAGTGTAATTGGGGTTCTTCCGGCCGGCAAAAAAGAGGTGTCTATTTGATAAGTCCCTGTCTCGCAGACTTTGCGCAGCCTATCGGCTACTGCTCTCAAATTAGACGCACTAGCGACCTGCCACTGATTCCGCCAACTGGTTTTGGTCGTCGCCGGAACAGCGCCCAATCCCATCCGGGTATAAACATCTTGCAGAAAACGATCAGGATTGGAAAAATAGTTATAGTTAACCGACCCTGCGCCACGAATGCCAATAGCATTAGGCGAACGATTCTCCGGATGGCTAGGGTTTAAAGCACCTGTATTGGTATTATCTCTTGCGTTAACATAATTGCCCCATTCATCCATACCAATACCGAAATAACCGCCATCCACACCACTAAAAACAGGGTTGGCTTTAGAACATGAATAGCTCAGAGAACCGCCGCTGGCGCCCAAGGTAGCCGGCTTGTCCGCATCCGCCAAGAAGAAGGTCATGCCGTCGGCACCCGTCCCTCCCCATGCATAAGTGGTAAAAGTAATGTCCACGCCCTCATTAGTTGGGAATGAAAAGTTGGACACAATACCACCCACCCGATAACGTTCGGCAGGTGTCAAACGCAATGCACCCAGCCCCGGAGCGTCATTTCGACTCGGACACCTAGGAGGAGTACCCGCCACTGTTGCAGTTGGCTTTGCCGTTCCAACACCTGCAGTCAAACAAGCAAAATTGTCTATTACCGTATTTTGCTGAATCGTATACTGGGCGTGCACCACGCCATCACCCGGCAAGGGCATCAGCCAGTTATTTTTTAAGGTTTCACCGGTAAAATCCTCTTCAATCACCAACGCCGAAGCTGTTATTGGTACTAATATGGCTGTCAGCAAGCCAACTATTGGCTTGACTTGGAAAGCATGTTTTTTATTTACCCGCATGGCAAACCTCCGTTTATACTGGTGTTTTTTGTGGGACGATAATTCCGAAACGGCATCGCAAAGTATGATTTCTATGCCAAGTTTGCACCACGACACCGTTCCAAGAAAATCCGCTTGATTTAAAATGTATTAAATATATTGTAACGTATACCGAGTTTAGCAGAAACTTGGAAGCGCTAAATTTTCTAGCAAGTTCCATGCCAGATAAATGATATTCCCCAGTACCCGAATATGCTGTAAATCAGTGCAGACTGTCTGCTTGGTACAATCTTAAATCTGCTGGCACATTTCCCGGCTTTCAGGTAGCCTTCCACCACCCTCCTGTTGCGGAACCGTCCGCATACCCCCATCCAACTCTCAAAAGGAGCATGCTCATGACGAAAAAACTGCTGGCAGCCGCCCTGCTCTCGGCTTTGCTGGGCGCCTGCGCCACCACCGCACCGCAGAACAATGTGCCGGCCAACGCAACGACTCTAAATGCCGCAGCCGATTATGCCGGCAAGCAGCTGCGCCAAAACGAGCAAAAAATCATCGCCTATTACAACGCCGACGGCGAATTGGCGCAACAGCCGATGCGCGGCGGCTACTACCGCATGCTGCTGGGCCGCAACGCCGAAGGAAAAGCCGTGGTGCAGGATTTCTACCAAGACAGCCAAAGCAAGCAGATCAATGCCGTGGTGATTCCGGACGACAAAGATTTACAAAACTTTGATGTTGCCGCCAGCGAAGGGCGCACCATTTGGTACACGCCCGAAGGCCGGGTGACAAATTTTGTCGATATTCAAAACGGCAAAAGCCTGCGCAGCGGTTACTACGACGAACAGGGACGCTTGGCGCTGAGTATCGCAGGTGATCCGCAAAGCGGCATATGGAGTATGACCGGCTTCTATGAAAGCGGCAAGCCGATCTTTATCGTACACACGCAGAACAACCGGTCGGACAATCTGTATTTCTACGAGAGCGGCGGCAAAATGGCGCAGATCAACCAGATCGAAAGCAAAGTGTTATTTTGGAAAGAAGACGGCAGCAGCGCGGAAAACGGCGAAATTGCGGACGTACTGCAAAAGACGCTGGAACGTTCGGACTATCTGATGCGCAAATATCTGCGCTAAAACCGAACTGCCGGCTGTTCCTAACGATACAGGCTACCTGAAAGCGCTTTCAGGTAGCCTGATTTTATTCGGTCAGACCAAACAATCAATCGTCGGACTCGCGGCGGATAATCAGCAGCGGCAGGCTGGTTTCGCGCATCACGGTTTCGGCGAAGCTGCCCATCAGCAAGTGCATCAAACCGCTGCGCCCGTGCGTGCCCAACACCAGCAAATCGGCTTTGGCTTCCGCAGCATAATCCACCAAGTTCTTAGCCATCTCGCGGGTGTTTTTATTGATCACCAACAGATGTTGGTGAACTTTGGCATCGGCGCCCAACACCGCTTTGGCCTGTTCGGCCGCCGCCTCCAAAATTTTATTGCCCTGAGTGGTGGCCACGGCTTCGTAGCCTTCGTATTGCAGAAATTCCGGCGCCATGGTGGCCATGTATTCGGCGGGGTTGGCCACGTGCACCAAGGTCAGCTCCGCTTTGTTCATTTTGGCCAAACCGCAAGCATGGGCCAAAGCGTTCTGAGAGGTACGGCTGCCGTCCACGGCGATTGCAAGGTGTTGATACATGGTTTTTTCTCCTTATCATAAACGCCCCTCAGGGCAAAATAGGCATCCTGCCGCGCCGGCGCACACCGCATCGGCGGCCTGCCGCCTGCTTGGCAAAGACAGCTATGCGGTATAATAGCCGCCAATGCGTGCCCACGCATCCTTTTTTTCGCCGTTTTTTGACTTGAAACAGATGATTGAGCATTCTTCCGCCGCCGAGCGCCGCTTCGGCGGCATTGCCCGCCTGTACGGCACCGCCGTTCTCAAGCGTTTTGCCAGCGCACACGTCTGCGTGGCGGGGGTGGGCGGCGTCGGCTCTTGGGCGGTGGAAGCCTTGGCGCGCAGCGGCATCGGCACGCTGACGCTGATTGATTTGGACAACGTGGCCGAATCCAATACCAACCGCCAGCTGCACGCCCTGAGCAAGGATTTCGGCAAAGCCAAGGTGTGCGCCTTGCACGAACGCATCCGCCAAATCAACCCGTCCTGCACCGTGCACGAAATCGAAGACTTCGTGACCGTCGATAACCTGCCCGAGCTGTTCGCCCAACCGTTTGATTTCGTTATCGACGCCATCGACCAAATCCGCGTGAAAGCCGCCATGGCCGACTATTTTGTCCGCCGGCGCCAACCTTTTGTCATCAGCGGCGGCGCGGGCGGACAACGCCACCCCGCCCTCATTGCCTGCGCCGACCTGAGCCGCGTTACCCACGATCCCTTGCTGGCCAACCTCCGTTACACCTTGCGCCGCCACTACGGCTTTCCGCGCGGCGGCGACAAAATGCGCGTGCCCTGCGTGTTTTCCGCCGAAAACATCACCCCCCCGCAAAACGGTGCCGCCTGCGCGGCCGACACCGCACCGCAAGGTTTGTCTTGCGCCGGCTACGGCGCCAGCATGCTGGTCACCGCCGCATTCGGCCTGCATTGCGCCCACGCCGCCATCGAACATTTGGCCGCACAGGCTACCTGAAAGGCGGATGCTTGAAATGACTGCCACCCCGCCGCTTTCAGCTAGCCTCTCCCCCGCCCCGTCCGCCGTGGCCTGGCTGTTCGGCCAACCGGTTACCGACGTGCCGCAGGATTTGTTTATCCCGCCCGACGCGCTGCAGGTGGTGCTGCACAGCTTCGAAGGCCCGCTCGACCTGCTGCTCTACCTCATCCGCAAGCAGAATATCGACGTGCTCGACATCCCCATGCTCAAAATCACCGAGCAATATCTGGCCTACATCGCCCGGATGGACGCCCGCGATCTGGACCTCACCGCCGAATACCTGCTGATGGCCGCCGTGCTGATTGAAATCAAATCACGCCTGCTGCTGCCCCAACCGCCTGCGGCGGAAGACGAAGAAGCGGGCGACCCGCGCGCCGAGCTGGTGCGCCGGCTACTGGCCTACGAACAGATGAAGCTCGCCGCTCAAGGCTTGGACGCCCTGCCCCGCGCCGGCCGCGATTTCGCCTGGGCCTGGCTGCCGCTGGAAATCGCCGTCGCGGCCAAACTGCCCGAAGTGCACACCGCCGACCTCACCCAAGCCTGGCTGGCCATTCTTTCCCGTGCCCGCCACCACCGCAACCACGCCGTGTTTCAGGAAGCCATTTCCGTGCGCGCCCAAATGAGCAGCATTTTGCGCCGCCTGCAAACAGGCGGCTGCCGCTTCTGCGAACTGTTCCGCCCCGAAGAAGGCGCCGCCTATGTGGTGGTGAACTTCATCGCCCTTTTGGAATTGGTCAAAGAAGGCCTGGTGTGCGTGGTGCAAGCGGCCGATGCCTTCGGCGACATCGACATCAGGCTGCAAGAGGACACCCTTCACGATGCGCCAGCAAACACCGATCCGGAATCGCTTGCTCAGGCTACCTGAAAACAAACCCGCCTATGCCGCATGACACCGTGCGCCCGCCGCCATCTTTACACACCGCCGCCAATTCGGTTTAATTGGCCGCCTTTTATCCCTTTACCATTGACACTCACCACTATCCCAAACCATGCCCCACAACCCCGAAATCTACCGCCTGCTCAGCCAACACTATATCGGCCTGCCCCACTGTGTCGCCCTCGGCCTGCGTTGCGAAAGCCTGGACGCCGGCCGCCCCGTATTGAGCATAGACTGGCAGCCCCACTTGGTGGGCCGCCAAGATTGGCAAACCATACACGGCGGTGTCATCACCACCCTCATCGACGTCGCCTCCGGCTGCGCCGTGGCCGCCCGTTTGGCAGAAGCGGAAATCATCGCCACCCTCGATATGCGCATCGACTATATGCACCCCGCCGAGCGCAACCGCCGCATTTACAGCCGTGCCGAATGCTACCGCCTGGCCGGCCAAGTGGCTTTTGTGCGCAGCATCTGCTACCAAGACCACCCCGACGACCCCATTGCCTTGGGCACCGCCACCTTTATGCGCACCCCCATTCCCGCCGCCGAACAAGCCAAACTCCACGCCCTGCTGAGCCAATCATGAGCACATTCAACCCCTCCCAAGAGCGCACCGCCCGCGCCGCCGAAATCATGCCCTACGCCGCCTTCATCGGCCTGCAATGCGGCGAAGACGAACACGGTAGCCCCCTGTTTGCCCTGCCCTACAAACGCGACAATCTGGGCAATATCTTCCTGCCCGCCTTGCATGGCGGCCTGATCGGCGGCTTTATGGAAAGCTGCGCCGCCCTGTTTCTGCTCCAGCAGGCCGAGCTGGCGCAACTGCCCAAAATGGTGGATTTCTCGCTCGACTACCTGCGCAGCGGCAAACCCGAAACCCTCTACGCCCGCTGCCTGCTCACCCGCCAAGGCAGCCGCATCGCCAACATCGCCGTAGAAGCCTGGCAGGCCGACCCCGCCAAACCGGTGGCCGTGGCACGCTGCCATTTCCAAATGCCCGATGCTGCTTAAGCCCCCTTTAAAGACCTTTACAAACACACCGAATGTATAAGCAGTTCAAAGCGTATCCGCGCAGCGAGCGCAAACATGTCCAAACCAAGTGACGCAAGTGAGCAATGGCCATAGGCATGGGAAGCCGTGCTGTGCCTCTGCCAAAGAAGAGAGCTGCGATGAATGTGCCTAACTTTGTTTATCGCTGCCAATTTGTTTGTGTGATACCGGGACAAACCTAATTGAATGGTGTATGGCCGCTCCAAAATATTTTATTGCCCTATCCTTGGTTTTCTGGGTTATTTCGCCCTATTTTGAGGGTATGTTTCGGAAAAATTAGGGACTTAGCAAATTAAGCCGCCCTCCATGACAAACCAAGCTTCCGTACAAATAAGGAAAAACAGACACCACCATCGCTTAGGACATCAACGCACAATGCAGAAATGCGCCGCAGGCGGTATTTGCAAGGCCTCCTTACAGGCTACCTGAAAGCCCTTTGCCTACTGATTTGACAAAAAAAACAGCCGAAATATAGAATTCCGCCCGCCCTTACCCCAATGATCCGCCGCCATGAGCCGACACGTCCTCCTTGTTTCCTATTCCCAAACCGGCCAGCTCGCCCGCCTGTGCGAGAGCCTGCTGCGCGGCTTGTCTGCGGCGGACGACATTCATATCGAGCATCTGGTTTTGCAGCCGGAGCGCGACTTTGCTTTCCCCTGGCGCTTTATGGACTTTTTCAACACCTTCCCGGAAACCGTCCACCTGCGCCCCCCACCCAACCGCCCCTTTGCCCTGGCGCGCGAACGCTATGATTTGGTGGTGATTGCCTACACCGTGTGGTTTCTCTCGCCCGCCCAGCCGATAACCGCCTTTCTGCAATCTGCGCAAGCGGCGAAAGTGTTGCGCCACACCCCGGTGGTCACCCTAATCGGCTGCCGAAATATGTGGCTGATGGCGCAGGAAAAAACCAAAAAACTGCTGGAAAAAGCCGAAGCCCGCCTAGTGGGCAATGTGGTCAAAATCGACCAATGCAGCAGCGCCGCCAGCTTCATCACCACCCCGCTGTGGATGCTCACCGGCCGCAAAAAAGCCGCCTCCTGGCTGCCCGAAGCCGGCATCAGCGAGGCGGAAATTGCAGACGCCGCCCGTTTCGGCCGCCGCATCGCCGAGCGTCTGCACAGCGGCAACACATTAGACGAAACCCTGCTGCAAGGCATGGGCGCGGTGAAGGTGAACGAAAAGCTGATTCTCAGCGAACGCTTTGCCCACCGCAGTTTTTATTTGTGGGGCAAGCTGATTATGGCCGCCGGCCGCCGCTCACCGCTGTTGCGCCGCGCCATTGTTGCCGTTTACGTGGTATTCCTGATCGCCATCATTCTCACCGTGGTGCCGATCAGCGCCCTGCTCAAACGCCTGATCGCCCCCCTGATGCGCGACAAAATCCGCCGCGAAAAAGCCTATTACAGCTGGCCTTCCGGCGAATAAACACACGGCGGGGCAAGCCGCCCGCCCTACTTCAGGTAGCCCGCACATGAACCGACCCAGCCAGCATTGGCGCGCCGACGATTATGCCCGCCATGCCCGTTTCGTGGCCGATTACGGCACGCCGCTGCTGGATTTACTGGCACCGCAAGCCCACGAGCGCATTCTCGATTTAGGCTGCGGCGACGGCGTGCTCACCCGGCAAATCGCCGCCTTTGGCTGCGATGTGGCCGGTTTTGACGGCCGCGCCGAATTGGTGGCCGCCGGTGTGGCCGGCTGGCTGACCGCCTTCACGGCGCCCATGCTGCCGGCCATGCCAAACGACACGCGGCAAAGCGTTCTGCAAGCAGCGGCCGTCTTGACCGAAAGCCGCCTTCCGCAAGAAAACGGGCTGCCGGTGGCCGATTATGTCCGCCTTCGGGTGGTGGCCTTTAAACAGTAAACCCAAACAGCAAATCGTTCCGCCGGCAGGCTACCTGAACCTCCTGCCCGCCGGCAGACACCACACACCATTGACCACAAGAGAACACAACTTGACTGCCTTATCCGACGTTTACCTCACCCGCATTGCCACCTTCCTGCCCAACGATCCTGTGGACAACGAGCAGATGGAAGCAGTGTTGGGCATGGCGGGCGACCTGCCCTCGCGCGTGAAAAACATGATTCTGCGTGCCAACGGCATCCGCAGCCGCCACTACGCCATCGACCCGCTCACCCGCGCCGCCACCCACACCAGCACCGAGCTGGCTGCCGAAGCGGTGCGCGGCCTGTTGGCCCAAGGCATTGCGCCGGCCGACATCACCAGCCTCGCCTGCGGCACCTCTTATCCCGACCAAATCATGCCCGGGCAAGGCGTGATGGTGCACGGCCTCTTGCCCGAAATCCCGCCCTGCGAAGTGATCACCACCGCCGGCGTCTGCGTGGCCGGCATGGCCGCGATGAAGCAGGCCGAACGCGCGGTGCGCACCGGCGAACACCGCCTGGCGGTGGCGGTGGCCGCCGAAGCCGCCTCCGCCGTGATGCGCGGCGAAAACTTCCGCAGCGAAATCGACCACCAAAAGCTGGAAACCGCCAAGCCGGAAATCGGCTTTGAAAAAGACTTCCTGCGCTGGATGCTGTCGGACGGCGCCGGCGCGGCGGCACTGAGCAACCGGCCGCTTTCAGGTAGCCTGAATTTCAAAATCCACTGGATCGAGCTGTTTTCCTATGCCAACGAAATGCCGGTTTGCATGTATGCCGGCGGCGAAGTGGCAAACGGCGGCTTCACCGGCTGGAAAGGCGTGCCGCCGGCAGAGCGCGAACAGCGCAGCCTGATGGCCATCAAACAGGATGTGAAGCTGCTCAACGAGCACATCATCCATTACACGGTGGAAAAACCGCTCGCCGCACTCATCCCCAAACACGGCTTGCGCGCCGCAGACATCGACTGGTTCCTGCCGCACTACTCCTCCGGCTTTTTCCGCGACAAAGTGGCCGCCGGCCTGGAAAACGTCGGCCTGCCGATTGCGCAGGAAAAATGGTTCACCAACCTCGCCGAAAAAGGCAACACCGGCTCCGCTTCCATCTACATTATTTTGGAAGAATTTATGCGCCGTGCCGATGTGCAGGCCGGCCAGAAAATCCTGTGCTACATTCCCGAAAGCGGCCGTTTCTCCAGCTGCTTTATGCTGCTCGAAGCCGTTTAAAGCGGCTTTCAGGTAGCCTGACCGCCCAAACGAGCCCCGCCATGAAGATCGACAACATCCCGCAGGACAACAGCAAAACCTACCACGGCCACCAGAAAATCATCTACGGCACGCGCGACGGCCAATACCAAGCCGCCACCAGCACCGGCTGGCAAGACGAAGCCTATGCCACCGAGCAGGCCGTGGCCGATTTGGACGAACAAACCGCCGCCGCCCGCCGTGCAGTGGAACAAGGGCGGCGCTCCCCGCTCTACTACTATATGTTCCGCTACCGCTACGACGAAACCTCGCTGGCGCAAAGCACCGGCCTGTGGCGCTGGCAGATACGCCGCCACTTCCGCCCCGAAGTGTTTGCCAAACTCAAGCCCGCCGTGCTGGCCAAATACGCCCAAGCCTTCCCACTCAGCCCGGAGGCGCTGCGCCGCCTGCCCGACGATCAGGCTACCTGAAAGCCCACCATGCCAGACTTTCCCCACCAACACACGGCCCATTGCGAAAGCGGCGTGGTCTCCACCCTGCTCACCCGCCACGGCTACGCACTCAACGAAGCCTTGGTGTTCGGCCTCGCCTCGGCGCTTACCTTTGTTTATCTGCCCGTGGTCAAGCTGGCCGGCATGCCGCTGATTTCCTACCGCATGCCGCCCAAAGGCATCATCAAACGCTGCTGCCGCGCCCTAAACGTGCCCTTACGGATGCAAAAATTCGCCTCGCCCGAAGCCGGGCAGCAGGCCTTGGACGACGCCTTGGCCGCAGGCAAACTGGTCGGCCTGCAAACTTCCGTGTTCTGGCTGCCCTATTTTCCGCCCGAAATGCGCTTCCACTTCAACGCCCACAACCTACTTGTGTACGGCCGCGACGACGGCGACTACCTCATCAGCGACCCCGTGTTCGAAACCGTGCAGCGCTGCCCCGCCGCCGATTTGCAACGCGCCCGCTTTGCCAAAGGCGCTTTGGCCGCCAAAGGGCTGATGTACACCGTAGAAGGGCAGGCCGCGCCCGATTGGCAAAGCCGCCTGCCCGGCCTCGTGCGCCGTGCCATCCGTAAAAACGCCAAACACATGTTGGCGCCGGTGTTTTTTATCGGCGTGCGCGGCATGCGCACCGTGGCCAACACCATCGAACGGCTGGCCGAAGGCAAACGGCCGGAGCAATATGCCAAACTCTATCTCGGCCACATCGTGCGCATGCAGGAAGAAATCGGCACCGGCGGCGCCGGCTTCCGCTATCTGTATGCCTATTTTCTCGAACAAGCCGCCGACATCTGCCAAGAGCCGGCCTTCCACGCCGCCTCCGAAGAAATGACCGCCATCGGCGACGAATGGCGGCAATTTGCCAGCCTGTGCGTGCGCCAGTGCCGCAAACCCTCGCCCGAAGGCTACCGCGACACCGCAGCCTTTTTGCGCCGCCTGGCCGAGCGCGAAGAGGCGCTGTGGCGGCGCTTGGCCGCCCGGGCTACCTGAAAGCCGAGCCGGCCATGATCCGCATCGAACAGCTCTCCCACCGCTACCCCGCCGCCGCCGCACCCGCGCTGGAAGGCGTGAGCCTGAGCATTGCCGAAGGCGAAACCCTCGGCCTGCTCGGCCCCAACGGCGCGGGCAAAACCACGCTGATGTCGCTGTTGGCCGGCCTGCAAAGCGTGCAGCGGGGACAGATTTTTTTCGACGGCATCCCCTTCGGCCGCCTCAGCAAAGCGCAGCGGCACCGCATTTCGCTGGTGCCGCAGGATTTCGCCTTCTATCCGCTGTTGAGCGTGTGGGACAACCTCAAGTTTTTCGCCGCCCTCTACGCAGTGAAAGAGCGCGCCCATCTGGAAGGGCTGCTGGCGCAAACCGGCCTCGACGCCCACCGCAACAAACTGGCCAAACACCTCTCCGGCGGCCTCAAGCGGCGGCTCAATTTCGCCATCGGCCTCATCAACCGCCCGCGCATGATTTTTCTCGACGAAATCACCGTCGGCATCGACCCCGAATCGCGCCGCTTTATTTTGGAGAGCGTGGCCGAACTCGGCCGCCAAGGCGTGACCGTCATCTACACCTCGCATTATTTGCAGGAAATCGAGCAGCTGTGCCAAAAGCTGGCCCTGCTCCACCACGGCCGCCTCATTTACCACGGCAGCGTGCCGGATATTTTGCAAGCCGAAAGCAGCGGCAGCCTCCATGTGCGCACCGAGCCGCCGCTATCCGAAGCCCACCTGGCCGAACTCAAAGGCCGCCGCGAAGCCGACGGCAGCGTGCGTTTCGACACCCAAGCCGCCGAGCCCCTGCTCGCCGCCCTTTCCGCGCACGGCTACCGCCTCACCGCCTGCCGCTTCGGCTTTGCCTCGCTGGAAAGTTTTTACCTCGATTTTTTGCAGCGCACGGCTGCCGAAACGGCTTTCAACTAGCCTGCATCAGCCATACGGGCTACCTGAAACCCTGTTTATCTTTCCCCCACACCCGCCATGCTGATTGCCGCCATTATCAAAGAACTCAAACTGCTCTGCCGCGACCTGCACGGCGTGGCGGTGCTGTTTATGATGCCGATTGTGTTTATGCTCATCATGTCGGCCGCCTTAAGCAGCAACCAAGACAACCTCAACCCCAATGCCCAAATCGTGCTCTTGAGCCCGCCGGACAGCGCACTCAACCACCAACTGAGCCAAGCACTGCAAAACGAAAACCTCAATGTGCGCACCGCACCGCAAAGCGAGCTGGCCGCATGGCAAACCGCTTTGCAGCAGGGCGGTATCGACCTCTTGCTGCTCAACCCCAACCGCGCAGACACGCCGCTGGCCGAAGAAGCGCCGCTGCATCTGTGGCTGAACCCCGATACCGACCGCGGCTGGCTGCTCGGCATCAAAGGCACCCTGCAAAAGCATTACACCGAAGCGCGGCTGGCCGCCTATTTCGACGGCAACAACATCGAATTGGACAACAACCGCAACCGCATGGTGCGGAAAATCCAAGACGAAGTGAACGCCGAATTGGACGACAAATTCGCCCAAATCAGCGCCTATCTGGGGCGGGATATGTGGCAGGAAACCTATCTCAACCGCCAGGGCAGCGAAGTGGCGCGCCCCAATTCGGTGCAGCACAGCGTGCCGGCCTGGCTGATTTTCGGCATGTTTTTCATCATGATTCCGCTCTCCAACGTGATGGCCATGGAGCGGCAAACCAACACCCTCACCCGCCTCAATATGGCGCGCGCGCCCGCTGCCTCGCTGATGGCAGCCAAAATGATTCCGTATTTTCTCATCAACCAATTGCAGTTTGCCGGCATGGTGGCGCTGGGCTATTGGGTACTGCCCAGGCTGGATATGCCCGCCTTCACGCTTTCCGGCAGCCTGTGGCCGTATGCCGCCTTGTCTGCCGCCGTCAGCCTGGCCGCGCTGGGCTACGGCCTTTTGGTGAGCGTGTTGGCGCGCAGCACCGAACAGGCCGTGGTGCTGGGCGGCGGCGGCATCATCATCATGGCCGCGCTGGGCGGCATTATGGTGCCGGTGTACGTGATGCCCGCAACCATGCAGCAGATTGCCGAATTTTCGCCCATGGGCTGGGGGCTGGCGGGCTTTCAAAAACTGCTGCTCAACCACTATACTCTGGCGCAAATCCAACCCTGGCTGCTGCGGCTGGCCGGCTTCGGCCTCGCCGCCCTCGCCGCCGCCGTCCTCCTTTACCGCCACCAATTAAAAACACAGGCAAGATTCTGATGGCTTACCGCTTAACCCTCGCACCCGGCGACTTGGAACGGGAACTGAAAAAACTCATCCTGCAGGAAACCGAAAAAACCGACGATGTGGACGCCGCCGCTTTCACCGACGACGCTCCCCTGTTCGGCCCGCAAAGCCCGGTCGGCCTCGATTCGCTCGACGCCCTGCAAATCACCGTTGCCCTGCAAGCACATTTTCAGGTGCGCCTCAACGGCGACCGCATGGTGCACAAGCACATGGGCAGCGTACGCGATTTGGCCGCCTTCGTGCGCGCCGAACACGGCTCGGCTTAGGGCGTGTCGTCATCATGCTTGCGCAGCGGTTTTTCAGCTTCGCCAGTCCGCTGCACTACCGAGGCAAAATCTGCAGCCGCCGGGCCCACTCGAAGAGGGCGGTTTGACACGCTACGCCAGTCAAACCGGCCGGCGCAGCAAGATGGGACATCTTGCGGGCATTTTCTGCGTCCCCTTGGGGGATAACGCCGCAGATACGGATGTTGACCGAGTAGCAAAGCGGACTGGCGAAGCTGAAAAACCGCCGCAACACTTTGTGACGACATGCCCTAATTTCTACAACCGCATTTCGGCTTTCAGCTAGCCATCCCCACCACCTCACACATGCCCCTTCCCGTTTACTTATGCGGCGGCAGCTACGACTGCGCCCAAGGCCACAGCGGCGAGCCGAACCTGTTCAGCCATCCCGACGCCGCCTTCCGCCCGCCGCAACCGCAAACCGTTTCCGCCCTCGGCAGCCGTCAAACGTTGCCGTATTTCAAAGCCTTCGCGCCCGATCTGCTCACGCTGTCCGATTTGTGCCGCCTCGCCGAAGCACAGATATTGGCCGCCGCCGAAGACGCCGGCTGGCTGCCTGAAGCGCTGGCGCACATCCCGCTGTTTATCGGTTCCACTTCCTATGTGATGTCCGACCGCGAAGCGCGGCAAACCCGCCACGGCCCGCACACCCGCTACGCCTTCGACCAAATCGCAGGCTACCTGAAACAGCGCTTCGGCCACCCCAATGTGTTCAGCTTCGCCACCTCCTGCACCGCTTCCGCCCAAGCCATACTGGCCGCCGCCCACACCGTGGCCAACGGCTTTACGCGCCGCGCCCTGGTGCTCGGCATCGAAAGCTTCAACCGCATGACCTTCGAACACTTCCATGCCATGCACCTCTTGGCCGAACACAGCGGGCGGCTGCCCTTCCAACAGGCCGGCGGCATGATTTTGGGCGAAGCCGCCGCCTGCGTCGCCCTCTGTGCCCAAGTGCCCCGCACTTACCCGGCCCGCCTGCTCGGCGCCCTCGGCCAAACCGACCGCCACAGCCTCACCGCCAGCAGCGAAGAAGCGCTGCGCCGCCTCTTGGCCGGCTGCCTGCAGGCGGCCGGCCTCAGCCCCTCAGACTTGCGCGCGGTCAAAACCCACGGCAGCGGCGGCAACAGCGACGACACCGAAGCCGCCGTGCTGGCCGATCTGCTGCCAGCAGTGCCCGCCATCCTGCTGAAACCCTATACCGGCCACACCCTCGGCGCCACCGCCGCCCTGGAAAGCGCCCTGCTGCTGCACGCCCTGCGCCTTGGCGCCCTGCCCGCCCTGCCCGGCAACCGCCAAGCCCCGCTTGTCCTGTCCACCCTGCACGGCCAAACTTTAGGCAACGGTGCCTACCTGCATTATTTCCTGGGTTTCGGCGGCAGCCACAGCGCCTGGGTGCTGGATTGGCAAACCTGATTGCGAGAACGCCATGCCGCCCCCCGACACCCTTTTCCACCTCAACGCCGCCCATGTTTACCGTGCCGCAGCAGACGACACCGATGCCGAATTGCGCGGCCGGCTCAAACAGCAGTACGGCATCGACGCCCGCCGCCTCAGCCGTTTCACCCAGCTCGTCCTGCTCGGCGCCCTGCCGCTGCAAAACGGCCTGCCGCCCGACACCGCCGTGCATCTGGCTTCGCCCTTCAGCTCGCCCGGAAAAATCATCCGCCTGCGCGAAAAACTGTATCGGGAAAACCTGCCTTCGCCGCTGGACTTTATGGCCAATCTGCACAATGCCGCCACCTTCCATCTGATGCAGGCGCTGGGCTGCCACGGCAACAGCGTGTTTGCCGCCGCCGACGCCGGCTTCCCTTGGTCGCCGCTCTATCCCGCCCTCAACCACCTGCTCGCCCACCCCGACCACAGCGTGCTGCTGGGCTGGGCTTACGAAGCGCAGCAGCCGGGCGAAAGCGAAGGCAGCCTGTGGTGGCATCTCTCCCGCCGTCAAAGCGGCGGCGACATCGCCCGCCTGCGCTGGACGAGCCGCACCGAGGCCGCCCCGCCGCCCGCCGCCGACGGCGCTTTCTTCGACAGCGCATTCGCCCTCCATCGGCTCGCCGCCGGCCACGGCCTCACCCTGCCATCCGACGGCATTTTCCCCGCCCTGCAAATCCGCCCAAGCGCAACCTAACCGTTTTCAGGTAGCCCGCATCCAAACGGCTGGCTGAAAACAGCCGCCGCGGCATATGCCCTTTGCTTATAAGCATACAAACACAAATCATTTGTTTCCCTGCGGCATTGTCCGTATCATGCGCCCGTCATCAGATTAAACAGAAGGAATCCGCACATGAACATCGCCAACAGCATCACCGACCTGATCGGCAACACCCCGCTGGTCGCCCTCAATACCCTGGCCGCCGGCCTGCCCGCCCGCGTGGCCGCCAAGCTCGAATTTTTCAACCCCGGCAACAGCGTGAAAGACCGCATTGCCGTGGCCATGATCGACGCCGCCGAGAAAGCCGGCAAAATCAAGGCCGACACCGTGATTGTGGAGCCCACCAGCGGCAACACCGGCATCGGCCTGGCCATGGTGTGCGCCGCCCGCGGCTACAAACTGGTTATCACCATGCCCGAAACCATGAGCAAAGAACGCCGCATGCTTTTGCGCGCCTACGGCGCCGAGCTGATCCTCACCCCCGGCGCCGAAGGCATGGGCGGCGCCATCGCCCGCGCCCAAGCATTGGTGGACGCCCATCCCGATCAATATTTCATGCCGCAGCAGTTTGAAAACCCGGCCAACCCCGAAGTGCACCGCCTCACCACCGCCGAAGAAATCTGGCGCGATACCGACGGCCGAGTCGATATTTTCGTCGGCGGCGTCGGCACCGGCGGCACCGTTACCGGCGTGGGCGAAGTGCTGAAAGCCAAAAAACCCGGCGTGCAGGTGTTTGCCGTCGAGCCGGAAGCCTCGCCCGTATTGAGCGGCGGTGAAAAAGGGCCGCACCCCATCCAAGGCATCGGCGCCGGCTTTGTGCCCAAAATCCTCAACACCGGCGTGTACGACGGCGTGATCCGCGTGCCCAACCAGGCTGCCTTCGACACCGCCCGCGCCGCCGCCGCCAAAGAAGGCCTGCTGGTGGGCATTTCTTCCGGCGCCGCCATTTGGTCGGCCTTGGAGCTGGCGAAAAAACCGGAAAACGAAGGCAAGCTGATTGTGGTGGTGATTCCCTCTTACGGCGAACGCTACCTCTCCACCCCCTTGTTTGAAGACTTGGCGTCTTAAACCCGGCGAAGAAAGACAGGCTACCTGAAACCCTTTTCAGGTAGCCTTGTCTCTTTTTTCCGCCCTGCTTTTTCCGCCCCTCAGAGGTGGTAAAATGGCAGCCTTATTTTTGCCGACAACGGCGGCCCGACCATGAAAATCCTGATTCTCGGCAGCGGCCAAGTAGGCGCCACCGTGGCGCAAAACCTGGCCGAACTGCCCCACCACGATGTGACCGTCATCGACAACAACCCCGAAGCCCTGCGCAGCATCGGCAGCAAGCTCGACGTGCAAACCCTCACCGGCAACGGCTCCTCTCCCGCAGTGATGGCCGAGGGCGGCGCCTACGATACCGACCTGCTGCTGGCGCTCACCCGCAACGACGAAACCAATTTAGTAGCCTGCAAACTGGCCGCCTCGCTGTTCAATATTCCCAACCGCATCGCGCGGGTGCGGGCTTCCGAATATCTGGAGTACCGCGGCGAGCAAGCGGAAGAAGACAGTCCTTCGGCGCTGGAAATGTTTGAAGTCACCGAATCCATCTGCCCCGAGCAATTGGTGACCGAGCGCCTGATCGGCCTCCTCAACCACCCCAGCGCCCTGCAGGTATTGAAGTTTGCCGGCGATAAAGTCCGCATGTTGGTGTTGCGCGCGCAAAAAGGCGGCCTGCTGCTCGACAAACCCATCCACGCCATCCACGAACACCTGCCGGCGGAGGTAGACTGCCAGATCTGCGCCATCTACCGCAACAACAAGCTGATTGTACCCACCGCGCAAACCGTGATTCTGCAGGGCGATGAGGTGTTTGTGGCCGCCGCCACCGAGCATGTGCCCGCCGTTTTGCGCGAACTGCGCCCGCTGCAACAGCCCACCCGCCGCGTGATGATTGCCGGCGGCGGCAACATCGGCTACCGCCTGGCCAAGCAGTTGGAGGCTCAGTTCGACATCAAAATCATCGAAGCCAACGAAAAACGCGCCGAATGGCTGGCCGAGCAGCTCGACGACACCTTGGTGCTGCAAAGCTCGGCCACCGACGAGAGCCTGCTCTCCGGCGAATACATCGACGAAATCGATGTATTCTGCGCGCTGACCAACGACGACGAAACCAATATCATGTCGGGCATGCTGGCCAAAAGCCTGGGCGCGAAACGGGTGATCGCCATCGTCAACCGCTCCAGCTATGTGGATTTGCTGCAGGGCAACACCATCGACATCGTGGTGTCGCCCCATCTGGTCACCATCGGCTCGATTCTGGCCCACATCCGCCGCGGCGACGTGGAGGCCGTGCACCCGCTGCGCGGCGGCAGCACCGAGGCGGTGGAGGTGGTGGTGCACGGCAACACCGACACCTCCAAACTGGTGGGCCGGCGCATCGAATCCATTCGCTGGCCCAGCGGCTGCCACGTGGCCGCCGTGGTGCGCGGCGAAGACGTGTTTATGGGGCACAAAGACATTATTCTGGCCGACGGCGACCATGTGATCCTGTTCGTCTCCCGCCGCCGCGTGGTGCGCGAATTGGAAAAGCTGATTCAAGTGAAAATGGGCTTTTTCGGCTGATAAAAGACGATAAAAACATGCCGCCGTTTTTTCGGGCGGCATGTTTTTATCGGCAACAAACCATGCTTATACATCAGGCCGGCTGAAAGCAGGCACAAACCGCTTTCAGCCGGCCTTTGCGTTCGGCGCCTTAGTCGGCAATCAGGTCAAAGTTGTCTTTAAACTGTGCATTGGGCACTTGTACGATCAACGGATCCACCCGGCCGATGGCTTGTTCGTCCTTGCCCGGATAATCCAGCGTATGCAGGAAATAGCGGATGCAGTTCAGACGGGCGCGTTTTTTGTCGTCCGATTTGATGATGGTCCACGGCGCATCGCCGGTGTGGGTGTGGAAGAACATCGCATTTTTGGCTTCGGTGTAATCGTCCCATCGGTCGAGCGATTCAATGTCCACCGGCGACAGTTTCCAATGTTTCAAGGGGTCGTCGCGGCGGGAAAGGAAGCGGCGCAGCTGCTCTTCGCGCGACACGGAAAACCAGAATTTGAACAGATGGATGCCGCTGTTGACAAACATGCGCTCCAATTCGGGCGCTTGGCGCATAAACTGCAGGTATTCGTGCGGCTCGCAGAAACCCATCACGCGCTCCACGCCGGCACGGTTGTACCAGGAGCGGTCGAAAAACACCATTTCGCCGGCGGTGGGCAAACGTTCGATGTAGCGTTGGAAATACCATTGGCCGCGCTCGCGCTCGCTGGGCTTTTCCAGCGCCACCACGCGGGCGCCGCGCGGGTTGAGGTGCTCCATAAAGCGTTTGATGGTGCCGCCTTTGCCTGCGGCATCGCGGCCTTCGAAAACGGAAACGATTTTCTGGCCGCTGTCTTTCACCCAGCTTTGCACTTTCAACAGCTCGATTTGCAAAATGCGTTTTTCTTTTTCGTACACACGGCGGCTGATGCGGGTGCGGTAGGGATAGCTTTCCGGCAGCGGGGCGCTGGAAGAATTTTCGCAAGAAGTCCTGCCTTCATGCTTCAAGACTTTTTCCTCAAACACGCTGAGTTGATCTTTTTTATCGCCGAGATCGACGGCTTCGAAAGGTTTGAGTTGTTTTTCTGCCATAAGGTGTTCCTTTTGTGGATAGGTGGATGGGAAAATGACACGGTAAAACAATAACTGTCCGCTGTTGCCACGGCGTCTCCGCCGGCGCATTCGAAGCCCGGCCGCCTGCGCCGACCGGGGCTTCGAGCCGAAACTTTATCCGTCCGTATTCTACTCCCAAGCGCTGGGAAAAACACGGTTTGGCGCCAAAATTTCTCCGGGCGGCAACATTAGCAAAACAGGCTACCCGAAAGCTTTCAGGTAGCCTGTTGTCCTTATGCCGCAGCGGGGTATTTTTTACTGTAGCGTTTATTGATAAACCATTGCTGGGCAATCGTCAGCAAGTTGTTCACCACGTAGTACAGCACCAGACCGGCAGGGAAGAAGAAGAACATCACGGAGAACATCAAGGGCATGATCTTCATCATTTTGGCCTGCATCGGGTCGGTGGGCGGCGGGTTGAGCAGGGTCTGCACATACATGGTCACCGTCATCAATACCGGCAGCACGAAAATCGGGTCGGGCCGGGCCAGGTCGTTAATCCAGCCCCACGGCGCCTGACGCAACTCCACCGAGGCGAACAGCACCCAATACAGACCGATGAACACCGGAATCTGCAAAAGCATGGGCAGACAGCCGCCGAGCGGGTTGATTTTCTCGTCGCGGTACATCTTCATCATCGCCTGCTGCAAAGCCATGCGGTCGTCGCCGTGCTGTTTTTTCAGCATTTCCAGCTTGGGTGCCACCGCACGCATTTTGGCCATGGAGCGGTAGGAGGCGTTGGTGAGCGGCAGCAAGGCGGCTTTCACAATCACGGTAAGCAGCACAATGGCCCAACCCCAGTTGCCCACGATGCCGTGCAGCCAGTTCAGCAGCCAAAACAGCGGCGAGGCGAACAAATGGGTTTTGCCGTAGTCTTTGATCAGCTCCAAATCGTCGGCCACCTTGGTGATGACGGAATATTCCTGCGGGCCGGCATACAGCCCGACGGGGAAGCTGAGTTTCTGACCCGGCGCGATTTCGGGCAGCGGCACGCGCACACCGGCAGAATACAGATGGTCGCTGCGGCGCTTCACGTCCAAGAGGCAGCGGCCGTTTTGGCAGATGCTCTGCCCGTCTTTGGGCTGCAATACCCAAACGGAGGAGAAATAGTGTTGGGTAAAGCCCACCCAGCCGGCAGTGGCGGTGCGCTCGTAATCGGCTTGATCCTTGCGCGATTCATAATCGCTGTCCAAATCGTCAAACGACACTTTTTGGAACTTGCCTTCGGGGGTGTATACCACCGGGCCGGTGTAGGTTTGGTCGAAGAAACCGGCGCCTTCCGGCTCGCTGTTGTCGCGCAGCAGGCGGTAAACGCTGTCGAGTTTAAGCGGCTTGTCGGAAGCATTGGTGATGTCGAAACGCACATCGATCAAATAACTGCCTTGGCGGAAGGTATAGATTTTGTCTACCTGCACGCCCTGGGTTTCCGGCGCACTCAGGCGCACTTCGGTGGTCTGGCCTTCGGTTTTCTGGCTGGCTTGGAAGGGAACGTCTTTGAGCAGGTATTGGCCGTCGGCATCCAGCAGCAGCGACTGGGCGACATATTTGTGGCGCTCGCCGTTGCTCAACAGGGTAAAGGCTTGCTCGGCATCGCCGGTGGCATTGTGCCGTTGCAACACCAATTCGCGCAGATCGCCGCTGTTCTCGTCGATGACTGCTTGGAAGGTGTCGGTCTGAACCGCCACCGGTGTGGTTTTACCCAAGTCGGCACCGATGGCGGGTGCTTGCGCGGCCGCAGTTTGCTGTTGGGCGGCAGGCTGTTCGGGTTGCGGTTTGGGGAAAAAGTATTCCCACGTCAGCATCACGGCCATGGCGATGGCAACAAACACCAGCATGCGTTTGAAATCGGAGGGTTTGGTTTCGTCCATTATGTGCGTTCCGTATTGGTATCGGGACAGGCTACCTGAAAGGCTTTCAGGTAGCCTTGCTTAAGTAAGGCGGCGGCTGCCGTGTCTGTTTCGAACACGGTAAGCTGCGGTGTGGTGTGTTTTGATGCGGCGGCTGGGCAGGCGTCTCAATTTGAGTCTGTTCAAAGGGCGGGATTAAGGCACCGGATCATGTCCGCTGCCGCCCAAAGGGTGACAACGGCAGATGCGCTTGCAAGCCAGCCAGCCGCCTTTTAAGGCACCGTATTTCTGTACAGCCTCCAATGCATACTGTGAGCAGGTGGGCGTATAACGGCAGCGCGGCGGCAGCATCGGGCTGAGGGCGCAGCGGTAAAAACGGATCAGGCCGAGCAGAACCTTAGTCATGATGCTTCCGCTGCACGGTTTGTTCGAGCTGCCGCCACACTTCGGCACAGCCGGACGCATCAAAGGGCAGACGCACCCGCACCACGATGTCGTTGGCGGCCAGGCGGTGGCGGTTGCAGCGGAACCATTCCCGCAGCGCCCGTTTCATATAGTTTCGGCGGTTGGCGCGCTTGGCGGTTTTCTTGGCCACCACCAACCCCAAGCGGGGATGCGGCAGGCCGTTGGGCCGCTGCCAAACCTGTACCGCCGCCCGGCTGCTGAGCCGGCGCAAAGCAAAAACGGAAGAAAATTCTTCCGTTTTCAATAAGCGGTAGCGTTTGCCGAAACCCTGATCCACAGTTATACGGCCAAGCGTTTGCGGCCTTTGGCACGACGCGCGGCCAATACGGCGCGGCCGCCGCGGGTTTTGGAACGCACCAAGAAGCCGTGGGTGCGTTTGCGTTTGGTCACTGAGGGTTGGTAAGTGCGTTTCATGTTGATGCTTCCTAAGGGATGATTCGAAATCTAAAGCGGCGGATTACACCCGATTTTGCCCGTATTGTCAATCCTTCAGCGGGTAAAAACCGTGCCGCGCCGGCGTAGCCGCCGCGCTTGATTTTCGGTATAATCCGCCGACCTTTTCCGACCCGCCTCCTGCGGCCGTCAATCCACCAAACACACCGCCCGATGACGCTCGAACAATTCTGGCTCCGCTGCCTGCATCATTTACACCACACTCTGCCGGAACAGCAATACCAAACTTGGATTGCGCCCCTGAGTGTGGGCGAAGGCGCGGCCGGCGAATGGGTGGTGTACGCACCCAGCGTGTTCGCGCTCAATATGCTGCGCCAAACCTATGCGGCGCAAATCCGCAGCCTGATTCAGCAATGGCTGCCTGAAAACCCGCCCATTCTATTGCTGCAAAAAGGCCAAGGCCGACACTACGATATGGCCGCGGCAGACAGCGGTGCGGCACGGGCAGCAGCCACGGGCAAACCCGCCCCGGCAAAACCAAAGAAAACCGCTCCACCTCCCCCTCCGGCCGAATCAAACGCGCAACGCAGCGCCGTCGATATTGTGGCCGCACGCCTCCACCAAATACAGACCAACGATGCCGGCGGCGAAAAAAACCATTCCGGCGCGGCCGAAGCCCCCGCCACAGCCAAACCCGCCGCGGCCCCCAAAAGCAGCAAACCCAAAACCGCCGCCGAAGAACAGCAGCAGCAATGGTATGAACAGAGCCATCTGTCGCCCGACTATACCTTTGACAATCTGGTGGAAGGCAAAGGCAACCGCTTGGCCGTGGCCGCCGGGCAGTCGATTGCCGAATCGCTGGGCAAAAGCCAATACAACCCGTTTTTCCTCTACGGCAGCACCGGCTTGGGCAAAACCCACCTGGTTCAGGCCATCGGCAACCGCGTGCTCGCCCTCAACCCGCGCGCCAAAGTGCGCTATATGCACTCCGACGACTACCTGCGCAGCATGATGTCGTCCTTCCGCAACAATGCCTACGATGCGTTCAAACAACAATACAAACAATACGACCTGCTGATTATCGACGATATTCAGTTCATCAAGGGCAAAGAGCGCACCATGGAAGAGTTCTTCCACCTCTACAACCATTTCCACAGCCACAAAAAACAGATCATCCTCACCTGCGACGTGCTGCCCACCCTGATCGAAGAATTGGACGAGCGCCTCAAATCCCGTTTTTCCTGGGGGCTGACTCTGGAGTTGGAACCGCCCGAATTGGAAATGCGGGTACAGATTCTGCAGAAAAAAGCCGCCCTTTCCGGGGCGGATTTGAGCGAAGAAGCCGCTTTTTTTATTGCCAAACACATCCGCTCCAACGTGCGCGAGCTGGAAGGCGCTTTCAACCGCGTGCTCGCCCGCAGCCAATTTACCGGCAAACCCATCGACCAAGCGCTGGCCGCCGATGCGCTGAAAGACATTGTGGCCAGCAAGCACAAGCTGATTACGCCGGAGCTGATCATCGCCACCGTGGGCAAATACTACGGCGTCAAAGACAGCGACCTCACCGGCAAAAAGCGCACCCAAAGCATTGTGCGCCCGCGCCAAATCGCCATGAATCTGTGCAAAGACCTCACCGATCTGAGTCTCTCCGCCATCGGCGAGGCCTTCGGCAAGCGCGACCACAGCACCGTCATCAACGCAGTAGAAAAAGCCGGCCGGCTGCGCGAAGAGCAGCCCGAGTTGGCTAAAGATTACGAAAAACTCCTGATCCTAATCAAAAATTAATCCGAAGGGATTTACCATGCTGATTTTACAAGCCGAACGCGACACCCTGCTCAAACCGCTGCAAGCCGTGACCGGCATTGTCGAACGCAAACACACCCTGCCGATTCTCTCCAATGTGCTGATCGAGCGCAGCAACGGCCAAACCAACATCCTCGCCACCGATTTGGAAATCCAAATCCACACCCACGGCCCGCACAGCGATGCCGAAGACTTCCGCATCACCACCAATGCCAAAAAGCTGCAAGACATCTTGCGCGCCCTGCCCGAAGGCGCCATCGTGGCCTTGGATTGGGCGCAAAACCGCCTCACCCTCAAAGCCGGCAAATCCCGTTTCGCCCTGCAAACCCTGCCGGCGGAAGACTTCCCTCTGATGAGCGTGGGCGAAGACGTGGTGTCCGCCTTCACCCTGCCGCAGGAAACCTTCAAGAACATGCTTTCCCAAGTGCAGTATGCCATGGCCGTACAGGACATCCGCTACTATCTCAACGGCCTGTTGATGCAGGCGGAAGGCGACAGCCTGCGCCTGGTGGCCACCGACGGCCACCGCTTGGCCTACTCCGCCGCCGTCATCGACGCCAACCTGCCCAAAGCCGAAGTCATCCTGCCGCGCAAAACCGTGCTTGAGCTGTTCAAGCTGCTCAACCGCCCCGGCGAGCCGGTTACCGTGGAGCTGCTCAACAACCAAGTGCGCTTCCGTTGCAACGATACCGTTGTCGTCAGCAAAGTGGTGGACGGCAAATTCCCCGATTTCAACCGCGTGATCCCGCAAGACAACGACAAAATCTTCCAACTCAGCCGCACCGACCTGCTCGGCGCACTCGAGCGTGCCGCCATTTTGGCCAATGAAAAATTCCGCGGCGCCCGCCTGCAGCTGCGCCCCGGCCTGCTCAGCGTCTTGTGCAGCAACAACGAGCAGGAAGAAGCGCGCGAAGAATTGGAAATCGCCTATCAGGGCGGGGAATTGGAAGTGGGCTTCAACATCGGCTACCTGATGGACGTGCTGCGCAACGTGCATTCCGACGACATCCGGCTGGCCTTCGGCGATGCCAACCGCTCCACCCTGTTCACCATCCCCGATAACCCCGATTTCAAATACATCGTAATGCCGATGCGGATTTGACTGCCAACCCGTCCGGCAAACAGGCTGGGATCTTTGCAAACCTCCATCTGCGGCGCATTTCTGCGTTGTGCGTTTATGCCCCGGGGGTACTGCTCGCTCGCTTGCCTACCTTCATGGTATGTCTGTTCCACAAGGATTCCCGGCGTTCACGCTCGCTGCGCTGCTACGCCTTGAACGGCATCCACATCCGGAGGTTTGCAAAGATCCCAGCCTGTTTGCCGTTATGGCAGCCGCCGCTCTCCCTGCCATCATGTTTATGCGTCTCTTACTCGCCGCCATCCTCAGCCTGGGTCTGCTTACCGCCTGCGCCACCACGCCCGAAGCAGTTGCCGAGCCCGGCCTGAAACGGCGGTGGATGCTGGTTGAATGGCCGGCATCCCAGCTCTACCCGCCCGCCGCCCAAGCCCGCCTCGACCTCCGGTCGCTGCCCAATGCTTCCGCCTTTATGGGCTGCAACCAACTGAAGCTTCAAGTAGCCGTCCGCAATCCCCGGCAAGCCGGCGGCACATTGGACATCCGTCCCGGCGGCGCCACCCGTATGCATTGCAACGGCCGGATGGCACTCGAGCAGGCATTCATCCGGCAAATCGGCCGTTTCAAGCACTACCGCTTGGCCGGACACCGGCTGACCTTAGAGGATGCCGCAGGCAACACCATCCGCCTGATTGCAGAAGACTGGGATTGAGCCCCGCCCGATTGGGCGGCCAGCCGGCACCGCACCCGATATAAACCAGCATCCGAACGGGCTACCTGAAAGCTTGCAGGCAGCCCGAAGCCTTTGCGAAACCCTCGGATGCAGATGCGCCCGGCAACCTTGGGCACATCTTCCGCCGCCGGCTGCCGCAATCAAACAGACGGCACGATGGTCGGCCTTCGGGCTACCTGAAAACCCCGCACGGCAGGTTTCGGCCGTGCGGGGTTTTCAGGTAGCCCGATTGCTTAAAATACTTTCTTGCGCCCTTCGAATACCTGGATGCTGTAATCGCACACCTTGGCAGCGCACTGCTCCATATTGATGGTCAGGGTATGATTGCCGTTTTCGGAAGCCGGCCAGCCGAATACGGGGAAGGCATGGCTTGCCTGATTGGCTTTCAGCACGCTGCCGTCATGCAGCAGCACCAAATGGATATTGCTGCAACGACGGTCGCAATCGGCAAAGAAAGTATAATGGCGGCCGGCAGTCAGCTCGATTTGGTAGGGTCGCGCCTGCCC
Source organism: Eikenella sp. (assembly GCA_030528345.1). Classification (GTDB taxonomy): domain Bacteria; phylum Pseudomonadota; class Gammaproteobacteria; order Burkholderiales; family Neisseriaceae; genus Eikenella. The sequence goes on along the minus strand of JAUMZB010000007.1, from coordinate 7,372 downwards.
TTTCGCCAAGCTGCCGCTGATCGCCAGATGCGGCTTGGCCGAAGGGTCTTCCTTGGCCATCGTATCGCTGTTGATTTGCTGCGCCTGCCCCAGCCAATCGCCGTGGGCGGCGGCAACGCTGCTCAACAGCAGCAGACACAGAAACAAATGACGCATAGGCATAGCTATCCAGGCAAACGGCGGCGGGAAGGGGGCTTTTATTCCGGATACACCATCACGCTGCCTTCAAAGGCGTGCACCGTGGCGGTGCAGCGGGTGCGGAGGCAGGCTTCCATGCTCAGTTTCAGGGTGTAGGTGCCGCTGCGGGCGGCACGCCAGCTGAACAAGGGTTGGTCGTCGTCCAAGCGGTCACTTGCCAATTCGCGGCTGCCTTGCTGCAAAGTCAAATCAATGTCGCGGCAGTCGCGGTCGCAATCGCCGTAAAAGGTGTATACCTTGCCGGCACGCAGGGTAACCGGCAGGGTAAACACCTGCCCCTTACCCAAAGTGGTGCGGCGCAAAAACAGTTCTTTGGCCTCCGGGTCAGCCTGCGCCACCACCTCGCGGTTGACATCGTGCGCTTCGGCCAACACATCGGCCTGAGCCGGCAACACCGCCAACGCCAACAACACACCCAAACTCCATTTTTTCATAGCGGTTCTCCTTAATATAGGGTTGATGACGATGCTAGGCTTGTTTCAGGCTACCTGAACGCTTTCAGGTAGCCTGAGAGCCTGCTTCAAGCAAAGATCAATCATGCCGTCAAGCCGGCTTATTCATACACCATTTTGCTGCCTTCGAAGATGTGGGCACTCACGGCGCAATCTTCGGCAGAGCAGGTTTTCATCGGAATGGTCACGGTGTAGGCGCCGCTGCGGTTGGCGCGCCAGCTGAACAGCGGTACGCTGTCGGGCAGCACATCGCTTTTCACTGCGCGGCCGTTGCGGCTGAGGGTGAGGTCGATGTCGGAGCAGGCATTGTCGCAATCGCCGTAGAAGGTGTATACCTTGCCGGCACGCAGATTAAGCGGCACGGTGAGGGTTTGGCCTTGCCGCAGGCGGGTTTCGCGCAGCAGCAATTCGCGTGCGCCCGAGTCTTTTTGCTGCACCACTTCGCGGTTTTGTTTGTGTGCATTCACCAAGGAAGTGTCCAAATCTTTATCGCTCTCGAAAATCTGCGTGCTGTAGCTGCACTTGTCGGCATCGCAGTCTTCCATAGACACGGTCAGCTTGTAGTCGCCGCTTTGCGTGGCACGCCACACAAATTCGGGAGCGTCGCCCGGGTCGGTGAGCGAACGGATGGTTTCGCTGCCGCGGGTCAAGGTCAGGTCGATGTCGCTGCAGTCGGTGTCGCAATCGGCGAAGAAGGCATAATATTTGCCGGCGGTCAGCTGAACGGTTTCGCTGTGTTTTTCGTCTTCGGCCAGGCTGCGGGTGGCAATCGGGCGCTCTACGGCGGTGGAATCGGCTTCGAGAATCTTATCGCGGTTGATTTTCTGCGCTTCCTGCAGCCAATCGCCGCCTCGGCTGCCGCCGCCGCTCACCACTTTCGTGCCTTCAAACGCCTGCACATGGGCGCGGCAGCGCGCGTCGCTGCAGTCTTTCATCAACACTTCCACCTGATAGGCGCCGCTCTTGTCGGCCACCCATGAAAATACCGGCGCATCGCTGCTACCGCGCTCGCTTTTCACTTCCGTGCCGTTCAGGCTCACGGTCATGTCGATATTGCTGCAATCGGTGTCGCAGTCGCCGAATACGGTGTAGGTTTTGCCCGCCTCCAGATTCAAAGTGGTGCGGCCGGTTTCGCCTGCTTTCAGATTCAGATTGTGCAAGCGGATTTCACGGGCTTGGGCATCGGCTTCTTTCACCGTATTGCGGTTGACTTCCTGGGCGCTGCTCAAATAGCTGTCGGCCGCCCAAACCGGCGCGGACAAAACAGCCAATACAGAAACTAAAGCGAGTTTTTTCATAGCGGTTCCTCTAAAAGGACTTCAAAATGGAAAGCAGGCACAACAGCACGCCCACACCGGCTTTACAAACACAAACAGCCTGTTTGTAAAATCTGCACAGATTATGCCGATTTGCTTCATTCTTTGCCAAGAAAATTTAACCAGCCTTACACAAGGCCCGCCGCCAAGCGCCCGGCGGACAAGATAGCCGCCTGCCGTAAAATCTGCTACATTGCCTGCCGCCATCAGGCGGAAGCCTTTTCCGCCGAGTACGGTTTTTTCTGCCGACCCTCATCAGACAAGACAAAACCGTATTCTATTCAAACAGATGAAATCAAAGGAGAACACCATGAACCCCATAGACTGCGTCCGCAGCGACATTCGCAATATGCGCGCCTATCAGGTGGCCGACGTGCCGGCCGGCTTCATCAAGCTGGACGCCATGGAAAGCCCCTACGACTACCCCGAAGACATGAAAAAAGAACTCGGCCGCACCCTGGCCGAAGCGCCGATCCGCCTGTATCCCAACCCCTCCACCTGCGGCCTGCTGCAAGTGCTGCGCGACACCTACCAGATTCCGGCCGAAGCCGAGGTGGTATTGGGCAACGGCTCCGACGAACTGATCGAACGGCTCACCATGTTGGTGTCCAAACCCGGCGCCAAAGTGCTGGCACCCGCGCCGTCTTTTGTGATGTACCGCGTAAATGCGGAATTTTTCGGCCTCGAATTCATCGGCGTGCCGCTGCGCGAAAACTTCACCATGGACTTGGACGCCATGCTGGCCGCGGTAAAAGAACACCGGCCGGCCTTGGTGTTCATCGCCTATCCGAACAACCCCACCGGCGGCCGCTTCGCCCGCGAAAAAGTGCAGGCCATTATTGATGCCGCCCCCGGCATTGTGGTGGTGGACGAAGCCTACGGCGCTTTTTCTTCTGACAGCTTTCTCGGCGAGGCGGGCAAAATCCCCAATCTGGTGGTGTTGCGCACCTTGAGCAAAATCGGCTTTGCCGGCCTGCGCATCGGCTACGCCAGCGGCACGCCGGCCTTGATTAAGGAGCTGAAAAAAATCATCCCGCCCTACAATATGAACCAGCTCAGCCTGGCCGCCGCCGAATTTGCCCTGCAATACCGCCCCTTTATCGCCGAGAACATCAACAAGCTCAAAGGCGAGCGCGAACGGATGCGCACCGCCCTGCACGCCTACCCCGCCATCCGCGATTTCCCCAGCGAGGCCAACTTCCTCACCCTGCGCGTGCCCGATGCCAAAGCCTTGTTCGACAAGCTCTACGAACACAAAATCCTGATTAAAAACCTGCACGGCACCCACCCGCTGCTGGAGCAATGCGTGCGCATCACCATCGGCCTGCCCGAGCAAAACCAAGCCGTGTTGGCCGTATTGGCCGAGATGTACGGCAGTTAAACGCAAACCGTCTGGTTTTCAGGTAGCCTCTATATCCCCGCCGGGCTACCTGAAACCCGGCTTTGGCCGTTTTACCTCGCCCACCCCCTTCCCCTCTTTCCACTTCCATTCTCTCCCCGCAGGCCGCCGCTCCCCGCCTGCCTCCATTCCGCTATATAATGCCGCCCTTTCCACCGATTGGGCGCCTTCCATGCTGATTCACCCCCAATTCAATCCCGCCATCATCGAAATCGGCCCCCTGGCCATTCGCTGGTATGCCCTCAGCTTTATTGTCGGCTTTATGCTGTTTATGTGGCTCGGCCGCCGCCGTATCCGCGCCGGCCACACCGTGTTTACCCAAGAAATGCTCGACAATTTCTTCACCTGGGGCGTATTGGGCGTCATCATCGGCGGCCGCTTGGGCTATGTGCTGTTTTACCGCCCCGATTTTTATTTCGCCCACCCCATCGAAATCTTCAAAGTTTGGCAGGGCGGCATGTCTTTTCACGGCGGCTTTCTCGGCGTGCTCGTTGCCATGGTGCTCTTCGCCCGCAAATACCGCATCAGCGTGCTCAAAGTATTCGACTTCATCGCCCCGCTCACCCCTTTGGGCTTTGCCGTGGTTCGCCTCGGCGGCAATTTCATTAACGGCGAATTGTGGGGGCGCACCACCGACCCCAACGCCTTTTGGGCCATGGGTTTCCCCCAAGCGCAGGCGGCCGACCGCCAGCTGGTGCTGGCCGACCCCCAACGCTGGGCGGCGGTATTCGAACAATACGGCATGTTGCCGCGCCACCCCTCCCAGCTCTATCAGGCCGCCCTCGAAGGCCTGCTGTTGTTTGCCGTGTTGTGGTGGTTTTCCGGCAAGCCCAGGCCGGACGGCCAAACCGCCAGCCTGTTTCTGCTCGGCTATGGCGCAGCCCGCTTCATCGCCGAATTCGCCCGCGAGCCCGACGACTTCCTCGGCCTGCTGTCACTGGGCTTGTCGATGGGGCAATGGCTGAGCCTGCCGATGATGATACTCGGCCTAATCGGCTTTATTTGGTTCGGCCGCCGCCCGGCCAACTGAGCGCACACTTTGCCCAGTCATCGGGCTACCTGAAACGCTTCAGGCAGCCCGATTTTGATGCGCCGCAAATGGGGTTGGCCAAGGCCTCGGCATTCCATAACGCACATCAAACCGCCCGCCCTTTATTGCAGCGCAAAATTATTTTTCAATACAAATCATCATATTAAATAAAAGTTCTCGTTTTTCTTCTGTTTTTTTCTCCCCCAAGCATCTGCACAAAGCGCCATCTCCCGCCCGCTGCCCGCCGTTTTTCACTACAAACGAAACCGCACCCGGCACACCGCCGCCCGCACCGGCCGGTAAAACACCCGAAACGAAAAGCAAACATTCGTTTTTGCGCCCTTGCGAACACCCAAACCGCCCATTGGCCGGGGCTAGCCAAAGCTCAAAAAAAGGGGTACATTTACTGCACTGCAACAAAAGCAGAAACCTTATAAAACGCTAATCAGAACAAAGGATTGCATCATGTCTCAATATCAAGACCAAATCCAGGCCGCTTCACAGGCTCAAAACGAAGCCGGTAACGGCTGGCATGCCATCAACCCCGAATACGTGGCCCGTATGCGCCTGCAAAACCGCTTCAAAACCGGTTTGGACATTGCCAAATACACCGCCGCCATCATGCGCCGCGACATGGCCGAGTATGATGCCGATTCCGCCAACTACACCCAATCGCTCGGCTGCTGGCACGGCTTCGTGGCGCAACAAAAACTGATCTCCATCAAAAAGCATCAGAAAACCACCAACAAACGCTATCTTTATCTGTCCGGCTGGATGGTGGCCGCCATGCGTTCCGACTTCGGCCCGCTGCCCGACCAATCCATGCACGAAAAAACCTCCGTGCCCGCACTGATTGAAGAGCTGTACACCTTCCTACGCCAAGCCGATGCCCGCGAGCTCGACCTGCTGTTCACCGAATTGGACAACGCCCGCGCTGCCGGCGACAAAGCCAAAGAACAGGAGACCCTGGACAAAATCGAAAACTTCGAAACCCACGTGGTGCCGATTATTGCCGACATCGACGCCGGTTTCGGCAACGCCGAAGCCACCTATCTGTTGGCGAAGAAAATGATTGAAGCCGGCGCTTGCTGTATCCAAATCGAAAACCAAGTGTCCGACGAAAAACAATGCGGCCACCAAGACGGCAAAGTGACCGTGCCGCACGTAGACTTTCTGGCCAAAATCAATGCCGTACGCTACGCCTTCTTGGAATTGGGCGTGGACGACGGCGTAATCGTTGCCCGTACCGACTCCTTGGGTGCCGGCCTGACCAAGCAAATCGCCTTTTCCGCCGAGCCGGGCGACTTGGGCGACCAATACAACAGCTTCTTGGACGGCGAGGAAATCACCGATCTCTCCCAAATCAAAGCCGGCGACGTGGTGGTGAACACCAACGGCAAGACCATCAAACCGGTACGCCTGCCCAGCAACCTGTTCCAATTCCGCAAAGGCACCGGCATCGACCGCGTGGTATTGGACTGCATCACCTCTCTGCGCAACGGTGCCGACCTCTTGTGGATCGAAACCGAAAAACCGCACATCGGCCAAATCAAAGAGATGGTGGACAAAATCCGCGAAACCATCCCCAACGCCAAACTGGTGTACAACAACAGCCCGTCTTTCAACTGGACGCTGAATTTCCGCCAGCAGGTATTCGACGCTTGGCAAGAGGCCGGCAAAGACGTTTCCGCTTACGACCGCAACAAACTGATGAGCGCCGATTACGACGACAGTGAATTGGCGAAAGAAGCCGACGAGCGCATCCGCACTTTCCAGAAAGATGCCTCCGCCCAAGCCGGCATCTTCCACCACCTCATCACCCTGCCGACTTACCACACCGCCGCCCTGTCTACCGACACCTTGGCCAAAGGCTACTTCGCCGAAGAAGGCATGCTGGCTTACGTGAAAAACGTTCAACGCCAAGAAATCCGCAACGGCATCGCCTGCGTGAAACACCAAAACATGGCCGGTTCCGACATTGGCGACAACCACAAAGAATACTTTGCCGGCGAAGCCGCGCTGAAAGCCGGCGGCAAAGACAACACCATGAACCAATTCTCCTGATTCTTCTGTAATCTGTGATGTTTCAGACGGCCGCCCGGCCGTCTCTTTTTATGTCCGTCCGACACACCGTTGCGCCATACGCCTCCCCGCCCGCCGCAAATTTGACGCCCCACGGACAAAGGCGTATAAACGGGCTGCACTCTTTATTTTCCGGGAAACCGACGCCCTTTCCGGGTGCCGATTCGGCCTCCCTTCATTTGTTCCCAACCATAAGGAAGCATCATGAAAATCCGTTTGCCCGCTTTACTGGCCTCCGCCCTGATTCTTGCCGCCTGCGGCGGCGAATCCGCCCCTTCTGCTCCGCCGGCGGCCTCCGTCCCGGCCGCAGCCTCCGCGCCCGCTTCCGCACCGGCCGACCACAGCCACCATACCGCTTCGGAGGCCAGCGCAGCCGAAACCCCCGCTCCGGCCGCCGCCGGCTGCAGCCTGAACGTGGAAACCGGCGACAGCATGCAGTACAACACCAAAGAAATCAACGTGCCGAAAGGCTGCGCCGACTTCACCGTCACCCTGAAACATACCGGCACCATGCCCAAAGCCGCCATGGGCCACAACATCGTGATCACGAAAGCTGCCGACATGAACGGCGTCAATAGCGACGGCATCAGCGCCGGCGTAGACCAAGGCTACCTGAAACCCGACGACGAGCGCGTAATTGCCGCCACAGGCATGATCGGCGGCGGCGAAGAAACCAGCGTCACCTTCCCCGTCAGCAAACTGAGCGCGGATGGCGAGTACAAATTCTTCTGCACTTTCCCCGGCCACGCCGGCGTGATGAACGGCCAAGTCAAACTGGTTGATTAAACGCCTTGCTCCGCCCTCAGGCTACCTGAACGGCATCCCCGCCGTTCAGGTAGCTGTATAGTCCCGCCATTAGCTGGCATGGATTTATTCTAAAGCGTTCAGGCTGGTC
>JAUMZB010000047.1 GCA_030528345.1 Eikenella sp. | reverse complement strand
CTGAACGCTTTAGAATAAATCCATGCCAGCTAATGGCGGGACTAAACACCTAGGGATACTGCCCGTTCGCTTAACCTGGTATCTGATATGTCTGTCCCACAGGATTTCCGGCGTTCACATTCACTGTGCTGCTACGCCTTGAGCTGCATTCACATCCGGGGGTTTTGCAAAGGTCTCGGCCTGCTTTATTTTGTCGGGCGGGCATTTCTGTCTGCCGTGCCACGGATGGGGCAAATGTCGGGCAAGAATGCCCTAAGGCTGCGGGCATTTGTTTTGGACGGGGTGTTTGAGAGCGGCCGTGCCGGCCAATACGCCATTCCGCCTGCTGCTTTATCTGGGCACCACGGTGGCGGAGAGGGGCAGGTGGTCGGACAAGAGCTGCCAGGGTTTGCCTTGGTAGGTAACGGCGTCGAGCACGGTGAGGTGGCGGGTGTAGATGCGGTCGAGACTGAGTACGGGCAGGCGGGCGGGGAAGGTTTTGGGGCGGCTGCCGCTGAAGCGGAGAAAGGCTTCGTCCAGGCCGAGCACTTGGCCGAGGTTGCGGCAGGACTGGTGGCGCCAGTCGTTGAAGTCGCCGGCCAGCACCAAGGGGATGTGGTGCGGAATGTGGCGGTGGATGTAGTCGTAGAGGGCGCGGTATTGCTTGCGGCGGTCGGGCTCGCGCAGGTTGAGGTGGGCGCACAGACAAACCAGGGGATAGCGCCAGCCGGGCGGCTGGATTTCGCAATGCAGGATGCCGCGTTGTTCCAAGCGGTTGACCGACACGTCGAGATTGTATTTGGTGGTGAGCGGCAGGCGGCTGAGGATGGCGTTGCCGTGGTGGCGGTCTTTGAAGACGGCGTTGCGCCCGTAGCTGCGGTGGTAGGAGAGCAGACGGCCGAGCAGTTCGTCGTGCGGTTCGGCAGGAAAGTCGGGCACGGTGAGTAAGCGTTTGCGGTGTTCGCCCTGCACTTCCTGCAAAAACAGCACGTCGGGCGCGATGCTTTGCAGGGCGTCGGCCATTTGCGGCAGCAGCAGTTTGCGGTTGAGCGGCGACATGCCTTTGTGGATGTTGTAGGTAGTAACGGTAACGGGGGCGGGCATGATATGGCGGAGGGGGAGCGGGGACGGGCTGCCTGAGCGCCTGTTCAAAATCTCCCGCGTACACGGTTTTGTCTCGGAAACCGCCTGCGGAAGATGGCGGACAGGCTTTGAATGGGCGCCGTCCGATACCATATGGGCGGCCAAGGTTTTTTTCCAGAGCGGCCGGACGCATGAAGTGTACAGGGCGGGGGGCGGGCAGACAACAACAGCCGGTAGCGGCGGACGCCGTACCGGCTGTTGTTGCGGGCAACAAAATCAGGCTTTTTTGCCGTCTGCCGCCGTTTCGGCTTGGGCGGGCGGCGCATCGAAAACGGGAGCGGCGTTGCTGGCGGCACTGATGCCGTCCAGGCTGTTGGGCGGCGCATCGTGCGCTTCGGTGGGGCGGGTGTCGAATACCGGAGCCGCATTGCTGGCGGCACTAATGTCGTCCAAACGGTTTTGCGGCAGCTCGGGCACATCGGCGGGGGCAGCGGCACCGATATCGGAGCCGGCCGGTTCGGCAGCGCCGTCGGCGGCCCGGCGGCTGAGGTAGGCGAGGGTAACGGCCTGCCCGCTGCGTTGCTCCAGCTGGCTGCGGTAGCTTTCCTGACTCATCAGGGTTTCGGCGCCGCGGCTCAGGTGGCTGAAGACTTTTTGATAGCTGCGGGTGAGTTCGTCCACCGCATCGGCGGTGTCGATAAAGTGGCGTTCCACTTCCTGACGGTAGGTTTGCAATTCCTGACGGGCGGCATCCAATTCGGTTTTGTCTTGTTTTTTACCGCGGGTGAGCAGCCACGTGAAGCCGGCGCCGATCAGAAAGCCGCCGATGCCGGTAAGCAGGAGTTGTTGGGTCAGGTCGTTCATGAAGGGCTCCTTATGCGGGTTTATTGCAGGGTGAATTCGGCTTTGAGGGCGAAGGGCTCGATGGGAGCCCAGGCTTGGCTGCCGTCGGCAATTTCAAACAGGTAGCGGCCGCGCATTTCGCCCCACGGGGCATCGAGAATGACCGAGCTGCTGTATTCGAAAATCTGGCCGGGCAGCAGGCGCGGCTGTTCGCCCACCACGCCGGCGCCTTCTACGGTCTGCCGTTTGCCGTGAGCGTCGGTGATGTCCCAATGGCGGCGGCGCAGGGTGACGGTTTCCGGGCTGCGGTTTTGGATGGTGATGTGGTAGGCAAAGGCATAGCGGTCGCGCATGACGTCGCTGAGGTCGGGGCGGTATTCTGAGGCGACCTGAATGCCGATTTCGATGATCATCTGTGCGGAAGCAAAAAGGAAAACGGCGTTCATTGTAACAAATAAGCCGCACCCTGCAAGACGGCCAGTGTGAGCAGGGCGGCGATGAGGTCGTCGAGCATCACGCCCAAGCCGCCGCCGACCCGTCGGTCGAACCAGCGCACCGGCGGCGGTTTGGCGGCGTCGAACAGGCGGAACACGCCGAAAGCAGCCAGCCACCAGGCCCAATGCGGCGGCGTGAAGGCCAACACCAGCAGCATGGCGGCGATTTCGTCCCACACGATGCCGCTATAGTCGTGCACGCCCAGCGCGGCTTCGGTGCGGTTGCAGATGGGGATGCCGGCGGCAAACAGCAGCAGGGCGACGGCAGCCAGCGGCCAGCCGTGGATGTCCAGCGCCGTCAGCCCGGCGGCCATGGGCAGGGCGGGCAGGGTGCCGAAGGTGCCGGGCGCCACAGGGGCGAGGCCGCTGCCGAAGCCGAAGCCGAGCAGACAGACGGGCCGGCGCAGCAGCCAGCGGAAAGTGGGGCGGAAGGCGGGGGCGGGTTTAGGCAAAGTGGTCGTATCCTTGTTTGGCCAGCACGAGTTCGCGGCCGTCGGCGCGCACGGTTTTCAGGTAGCCGGTGTCTGTGATGCGGCCGATGCGGGCCACCGGGGTGCGGCTGTGTTCGGCGGCGGCGAGAATCTGGGGGCCTTGTTCGGGCGCGGCGGTAAAGAGCAGTTCGTAGTCGTCGCCGCCGGCCAGAATAAAGTCTTCGTACAGCGCCTCGGGCAGGCAGTCGCGCAGGCCGGGCAGGGTGGGGATGCGGTCGGCTTCCAGCAGGGCGCCGACTTTCGAGGCCGCGAGAATGTGGCTTAAGTCTTGCGCCAGGCCGTCGGAAATGTCTTGCGCGGCGTGTGCAATCGGCAGCAGGGCTTGGCCGAGTGCGACACGCGGTTGCGGACGCAGGCGGGCGGCTTCGCAGGCGGCCAGCAGGTTTTCAGGTAGCCTCACGCGCTGCCAGATGTGGTTGAGCGCCGCCGCCGCCAGGCCGACACGGCCGGACACCCAAATATCATCGCCCGCCTGTGCGCCGCTGCGGCGCAGGCCTTGACCCTGCGGCACTTCGCCGATGATGGTAACGTTAAATACCCAGTCGCCGCGGGTGGTATCGCCGCCGATGAGGGTGAGGCCGTATTGTCTCAGCACGGCAAACAGGCTACCTGAAAAGCGTTGCAGCCAGTTTTCCTCGAGGCGGGGCAGGGCGGCGCCGAGCAAAACCCAGCGCGGCACAGCGCCCATGGCGGCCATGTCGGAAATATTCACCGCCAGAATTTTATGAGCCAGATCTTCGGGCGCAACGTCGGCAAAAAAATGCCGTCCGGCCAGCAGCATGTCGCTGCTGTAGCAGAGATCAAAGCCGGCACGCGGGCGCACGATGGCGGCGTCGTCGCCGATGCCGAGCAGCACATCGGCATCCTGCTGCGGCACGGCCTGCAGATGGCGGCGGATAAAGTCGAATTCTCCCGGCATGGCTGCGGTACTTTCCCCTGTTAAAGTGCGCATCATAACACGCGCCCAAGGCCGCGTTGGGACGGTCGGACGGAAGTATCGGATTCGCATGGCGAATCGGTTAAGAAAGGTTTACACGCAGCCGAATTTATACGCTAAAATCAGCGCGGCTTTCGGCATTCCGATCTTGCCGGGGGCGGCTGAAGCCGCCCGACTGAACCCCGAATGTAAGGAGATGAAGATGAAAGAAGTGGTGATTGTGGCCGCCAAACGCACGGCCATCGGCAATTTTTCCGGCAGCCTGGCCGGCGTTGGCGCCCCGGAGTTGGGCGCGGCCGTGATTAAGGCGCTGTTGGACGAAACCGGTGTGAAGCCCGAGGCGGTAGACGAAGTGGTGCTCGGCCAGGTGCTGACTGCCGGCGCGGGGCAAAACCCTGCCCGTCAGGCGGCTTTGAAAGCCGGCCTGCCTAACACCGTGCCCTGTTCAACGCTCAACGTGGTGTGCGGCTCCGGCCTGCGTGCCACCCATTTGGCGGCGCAAGCGATTGCCTTGGGCGATGCCGACATCGTAATTGCCGGCGGTCAGGAAAACATGAGCCAGGCTCCCTATCTGCTGCCCGGCATGCGCAACGGCCAGCGCATGGGCGACGGCAAAGTGGTGGACAGCATGGTGTACGACGGCCTGACCGATGTGTACAACCAATACCACATGGGCATTACCGCCGAAAACATTGTGGAAAAATACGGTATCAGCCGCGAAGAGCAAGACCAACTGGCGCTCGCTTCGCAAAACCGCGCCGAAGCCGCCCAAGCCGCCGGCAAGTTTCAAGACGAAATCACGCCGGTGAGCATTCCGCAGCGCAAAGGCGATCCGATTGTGTTCGACAGCGACGAATTCATCAAAAAAGGCGCCACCATCGAAACCATTGCCAAACCGCGTCCGGCCTTTAAAAAAGACGGCACCGTTACCGCCGCCAACGCCTCCGGCATCAACGACGGCGCCGCCGCCGTACTGATGATGTCTGCTGAAAAAGCCGCCGAATTGGGCTTGAAACCGCTGGCCAAAATCAAAGCCTACGCCATGGACGGCTGCGCGCCCGAAATCATGGGCATGGGTCCGGTGGGCGCGGTGAAGAAAACCCTGGCCAAAGCCGGCTGGAGCCTGGACGAAGTGGACCTGATCGAAGCCAACGAAGCCTTTGCCGCCCAAGCCTTGGGCGTGGCCAAAGAGCTGGGTTTCAATTTGGACAAAGTGAATGTGAACGGCGGCGCGATTGCCTTGGGCCACCCCATCGGCGCGTCCGGCTGCCGCGTGTTGGTGACTCTGCTGCACGAAATGCAGCGCCGTGATGCGAAAAAAGGTTTGGCCACCTTGTGCATCGGCGGCGGCATGGGCGTGGCTTTGGCCGTAGAACGCGCTTAAGCTGCCTGTTTCCCGTCATTTTCCGTAACAGACCACGGCTGCCGCTTGCGGCGGCCGTTTTGTTTGCCCGCCGCTGCGGCAACGGTTTCCCGCAGCGCCCAAAAAAGGTATGCTTCGCTCCTTTCAGGCAACCTCACAGCATCAGGCTGAGACCTTTGCAAAACCCCCATCTGCGGCGCATTTCTGCGTTGTGCGCTGCTCGCTCACTTGCCTATCTATATGATATGTCTGCGTTCGCTGCGCTGCTACGCCTTGAACTGCATCCACATCTGAGGGTTTTGCAAAGGTCTCAGGCTACCTGAAAAGCCCATACACCATCCGAACCGTTTAAAGAACCGAACATGACCCGCAAACTCCATCCGCAAACCCTGGCCGTGCGTGCCGGCAAAGAACAAACCGCTTATAAAGAACATCATCAGGCGCTGTTTCTGAGCAGCAGTTTTATGTTTGACAGCGCCGCCGACGGCGCCGCCTTGTTTGCCCAGCAAAAAGAAGGCTTTACCTATTCACGCACCGCCAACCCCACCGTGGCCGCCTTTCAAAAACGTATGGCGGTATTGGACGGTGCCGAGGCCGGCATCGCCACCGCCACCGGCATGGCTGCGGTGCAGGCCGCCATCCTTACCTTTCTCAGCGTTGGCGACCATTTGATCGCCAGCCGCAGTCTGTTCGGCACCACCATGGGTTTTCTCACCGGCCATGTGAGCCGCTTCGGCATCGACATCACGCTGGTGTCGCAAACCGATTTGGCCGAATGGCGCGCGGCGGTGCGGCCGAACACCAAAATGTTTTTCTTGGAAACCCCCTCCAACCCGCTCAACGAAGTGGCCAATTTGGCGGCGCTGGCCGAGATGGCGCATGCCTGCGGCGCCCTGCTGGCGGTGGACAACAGTTTCTGCTCGTCCGCTTTGCAGCAGCCCTTGGCCTTCGGCGTGGATTTGGCGATTCAATCGGCCACCAAGGCGGTGGACGGCCAAGGGCGCGTTTTGGGCGGCATCGTGTGCGGCCGCGCCGATTTGGTGAAGCAGATGGCTTTGTATGTGAACGCCGCCGGCCTGGCGCTCTCGCCCTTCAATGCCTGGATTCTGCTCGGCGGCAGCGAAACCCTGCTGCTGCGCCTGGAGCGCCAATGTCAAAACGCGCAGCGGCTGGCCGAATGGCTGCGGATGCAACCACAGGTGAAGGCGGTGCATTACAGCGGCCTGCCCGACCATCCGCAGGCGGCATTGGCCGCCAAACAGCAGCAGGCCGGCGGCATTGTGGTGGCGTTTGAGGTGCGCGGCGGCCAGCAGGCTGCCTGGCAGGTAATCGACCGCGTGGAAATTTTCTCCAAAACCGCCAATCTGGGCGATGTGCGCTCCACCATCACCCACCCTTGGACCACCACCCACGGCAAAATGGCGCCGGAAGACAAGAAAGCCGCCGGCATCCGCGACGGCCTGCTGCGTGTGGCGGTGGGCTTGGAATATGCCGACGATTTGATCGCCGATTTACAACAGGCGCTGGCGGGTTTGGCCGGCGGATAAGCGGTAAGCACGGCCGGTATTTTACGGCTGTGAGGGGCTTCGGGTGGCCGGGCTACCTGAAAGCGGGACGGGCGGCCGTTAGGGCGGCCCCACTGCTTGCTTAATCGGAAGAATTAGGAGTGGCGATGGCTTTGCCGCCTCTTTATGCCCTGCGCGCCTTCGAGCGGGCGGCCGCCTTGGGTTCGTTTACCTTGGCGGCGCAGGAGCTGAACATCACGCCAAGCGCGGTCAGCAAGCACATCCGCAATTTGGAAGCGCATGTCGGCTGCCGCCTGTTTGCCCGCCGGGGCCACTGTCTGACCTTAACCGAGCACGGCCGTCTGTTGGCACAGGAACTACAGCCGGGTTTCCGGCGCATCGAGCAGGCCTGCCGTTTGTTCGAGCGCGAATTTTCGGTTTTGCGCCTGAAAGCGCCCACCAGCCTGATGATGTCCTGGCTGCTGGATTGTTTGGGCGAATACCGCCGTCAGGGCGGGCAGCCGGCGGTACAGGCCAGCAGCGTGTGGATGGATCAGGACAAGGTGGACTTTGCCGAAGAGCCGTTTGACTGCGCGGTCTTGCTGGCCGACGGCCGTTTCGGGGCGGGCATCGAAGCACTGAAGCTGTTTGAGGAATGGCTGGCGCCGGTTTGCGCACCGGCTCTGTTGGCGGAAATGGGCGACGGTTTCGATTGGACGGCGTGCCGCTTTATCCACCCGTCTGCCGACAAACGCGATTGGCGCCGCTGGCTGGCCGCTGCCGGATATGCTGAGGTAGATTATTCCGCCGGCGAGGTGTTCGACTGCCTGGAGCAGGCCGCGGCGGCTGCAGCAGCCGGCCATGGTGTGGCGGTGGGCGATTTGGCCCTATGCGGCCGTGCCTTGGCGGAAGGGCGGCTGGCGCTGCCGTTTGCCGCTGCCGTGCCCACCGGCGACGCCTATTATCTGGTGTGGCCGCAACACAGCCGCAAAGCGGCCGCCGTGCGCGCATTCGGCCGCTTTTTGCTGGCGCGTTTGCCGGCAGGGGCGCATGCCGTTTCGGGCGGACAGGCTACCTGAAAGCGATACATTGTTGCCCCGCCGCTTTTGCCTTACAATCCCGCCTTTGCTCCGAATCCTACTTTCCCTCCATGCCCCAACCCGAACACAACGGCTTTGCCCTTTACCGACGCCTGTTTCCCTATCTGAAGGGATATTGGCGCATTTTTATGGTGGCGGTGGCGGCCATGATTGTGGTGGCGGGTACGGGGCCTTTGTTTGCCTGGCTGCTCAAACCGCTGATTGACGAAGGCTTTGTGGCCAAGAACATCGAAGCCATGCGTTGGGTGCCGGCCGCGATCATCGGCCTGTTTATTTTGCGCGGCGCGGCCAATTTCATCAACGAATACAGCACCAGCTATCTGTCGGGTCATTTGGTACAGCAGATCCGCCGCCGGATGTTCGCCAAAATGCTGGCGCTGCCGTCCGCTTATTTCAGCGACCATTCCAGCGGCCGCGTGATGTCGCGCATCCTGAACGATGCCAGCCAGATTACCGATGCCGGCTTCAATGTGATCACGGTAACGGCCAAAGACGGCGTGACCGTGGTCGGTTTGCTCGGTCTGCTGCTGTATCTGGATTGGCAACTGACCCTGATTACCTTTGCCGTGCTGCCCGTCGTGGCCTGGTGCGTGCGTCAGGTGAGCAGGCGGTTGCGCACTTTGTCGCGCGAAAACCAGCAGCACATGGGACAGATGACGCAGGTGCTCAACGAAAGCATAGACGGGGCGCGGGTCATCAAGGTATACGGCGGCCAGGCGCACGAAAGCCGCCGTTTCGACCAAGCCGCCGTCAATGTGCGCCGCAACGGCGTGAAGCAGACCGCCGCCAACTCCATGAGCACCGCCATCACCCAGCTGATGATTGCCTCGGCCTTGGCGGCCATCCTCTATCTGGCGGCCAGCCGCGCCGCCGAAGACGCTTTCAGCGCCGGCGATTTTATGTCTTTCCTCTCCGCCATGCTGATGATGTTCGATCCCATCAAGCGCATGACCGGCATCATGTCTTCCCTGCAACGCGGCTTGGCGGCGGCGGAGAGCGTGTTCACCTTTCTCGACGAGCCGGCCGAAGAAGACCGGGGGCAGGCCGCTTTGCCCGCTGAAACCGGCGACATCGAACTGAAGGCCGTGGCATACCGCTACGACGGCGCCGCCCGCAGCAGCCTCAACGGCATCAGCCTCACCATTGCTCAAGGCAGCGTGGTGGCCTTGGTGGGCGCATCCGGCTGCGGCAAAACCACGCTGGCCAACCTGATTCCGCGCTTTTTCAACCCGAGCGCCGGCGCCGTGCACATCGGCGGGCGCGACATCCGCGAATACAGCCTGCTTTCCCTGCGCGAACAGATGGCCTTGGTCAGCCAAGACGTGGTGCTGTTCAACGGCACGGTGGCCGAAAACATTGCCTACGGCCGCCCGGACACCGGGCGCAGCGAGATTGAAGCCGCCGCTCGCGCCGCCAATGCCTGGCCGTTTATCGAAGCCATGCCGCAGGGGCTGGACACCGAAATCGGCGAAAACGGCCTCAAACTCTCCGGCGGCCAGCGCCAGCGCTTGGCCATCGCCCGCGCCCTGCTGAAAAACGCCCCGATTCTGATTTTGGACGAGGCCACCAGCGCGCTGGACACCGAATCCGAACGTCTGGTGCAGGCCGCTTTGGAAAAGCTGATGGAAAACCGCACCACCATCGTCATCGCCCACCGCCTCTCCACCATCGAACAGGCCGACAACATCGTGGTGATGCACGAAGGTCGGATTGTGGAGCAGGGCAAACATGCCGAACTGCTGGCGCGCGGCGGCCGCTATGCCGATCTGCACCGCATGCAGTTTCACGAGCAGCAGGAAGCGCGGTCAAACGACGCAGAAGCTGGCTGAAAACGGCTTTGCCCGCCTTTCAGGTAGCCCGAGACCTTTGCAAAACCTCCGGATGTGGATGCAGTTCAAGGCGTAGCAGCACAGCGAGTGTGAATGCCGAGAATCCCTGTGGGACAGACATATCAGATAGATAGGCAAGCGAACGAGCAAGTACCCCCAGGGCATAAACGCACAACGCAGAAATGCGCCGCAGAGGGGAGGTTTGCAAAGGCCTCAGCCCGATATTTTGACGGTGCGCTTTACGGTTTTGGCGCATCCCCCTTATTTCTCAACTTCGCATTATTTCGGAAAGACAATATGGCAGCATTCAATGTTCAGAAAGTATTGAGCGTCCACCACTGGACCGAAGACTATTTCACCTTCACCTGCACCCGTGACGACGCCCTGCGTTTCGACAACGGCCAATTCGTCATGGTGGGTCTGATGGTGGACGGCAAACCCCTGATGCGCGCTTACAGCGTGGCCTCCGCCAACTGGGAAGAGCATCTCGAATTTTTCAGCATCAAAGTGCCCGACGGCCCGCTCACCAGCCGCCTGCAGCACCTGAAAGTGGGCGACGACATCCTGATCAGCAAAAAGCCCACCGGCACCCTGATTCTGGGCGACCTCAACCCCGGCAAACACCTATACCTGCTCTCCACCGGCACCGGCATCGCCCCTTTCCTCAGCATCACCAAAGACCCCGACGTATACGAGCAGTTTGAAAAAGTGATTCTGGTGCACGGCGTGCGGCTGAAAAAAGACCTCGCCTACTACGACCGCTTCACCAAAGAGCTGCCCGAGCACGAATACCTCGGCGAGATGGTGCGCGACAAACTCATCTACTATCCCGTGGTATCGCGCGAGCCCTTCGAGCACCAAGGCCGCCTCACCGACCTGATGAAAAGCGGCCAACTGTTTGCCGACATCGGCCTGCCGCCGATGAACCCGCAAGACGACCGCGCCATGATCTGCGGCAGCCCCTCCATGAACCGCGACACCGCCGCCGTGCTCGACGGCTTCGGCCTCACCGTATCGCCGAAAATGGGCCAGCGCGGCGACTATGTGATCGAACGCGCCTTTGTCGAGCAGTAAACCCTTTCAGGTAGCCTTTACCCCTTTGAGGCTACCTGAAACCTTTTCTGCGGGAGAATGTGCATGAAATATTTAAGCCTCTGCGCCATCTTTGCCCTGGCCGCCTGCGCCGCCCAACAGCCGGTTCCGCCGTTGGCCGCCGTCAATCCCGCCGGCGCCTACTGCACCCGGCAGGGCGGCCAAAGCGAAGTCCGCCAAGACGAATACGGCAACGAATACGGCGTCTGCCGCCTGCCCGACGGCCAAACCTTGGACGAATGGGAATATTACCGCAGCCAACACCCCGAGGCCGAGGGCTGAAAGGGCAGGGCGGACGGCCTGCAGCCTTGCCGGCCGTCTGCGGGCATGACGCCGTCCCCCGCCGCTGAGGCTACCTGAAACCCGTTTTTCCCCACACCATGACCACCCATACCCTGTTCACCACCTGCCCGCGCGGTTTGGAAAGCGTGTTGTCCGACGAACTGGCCGCCTGCGGCGGCCGCGACGTCCGGCCAAGCGACGGCGGCGTGTATTGCCGCGGCACGCTGGAAACCGTGTACCGCATCAATCTGCACGCCCGCAGCGCCGGCCGCGTGCTCATCCAACTGGGCAAGAGCCGCTACCGCAACGAACAAGACATTTACACCCTAGCCCGCAGCACCGCCTGGACAAAATGGTTTGAGGTGGCACAGACCTTCAAAATCAAAGCCGAAGGCCGCCGCGCGCGGCTGAAAAGTTTGGATTTCGCCGCCCTCAAAGTGAAAGACGGCCTGTGCGACGCTTTCCGCGACCATTGTCAAGCCCGCCCCAGCGTAGACAAAGCCGCACCCGATGTGCGCATCCACGCCTTTTTCGACGAACAGGACGCCCGCCTGTTTATCGACAGCAGCGGCGAAGCCCTGTTTAAACGCGGCTACCGCCAAGACAGCGGCAGCGCGCCCTTGCGCGAAAACCTGGCCGCTGGTCTGCTCTTACTGGCCGGTTACGACGGCAGCCAACCCTTTCAAGACCCGTTTTGCGGCAGCGGCACGCTGGTCATCGAAGCCGCTCTCATCGCCACCCGCCGCGCGCCCGGCCTGCAGCGCCGCTTCGGTTTCGAGCGGCTGAAAAATTTCGATGCCGCCCTCTGGCAGCGTTTGCGCCAAGCCGCCGAAGCCGACATTCTGCCAAGCCCGCCGATGCCGCTTGCCGGCAGCGACAACGACGCCGCCTTAATCCGCATGGCCCAAACCAATGCCCGCGCGGCGCAGGTGGCGGCAGCCGCGGCTTTCGACTGCCTAGATGTGTGCGACACCCGCCCCAACGGCGAACACGGCATTCTGCTGTCCAACCCGCCCTACGGCGTACGCCTGGCCGAAGTGCAGGCGCTGCACGCACTCTATCCGCAGTTGGGCAGCTGGCTGAAGCAGCATTACCCCGGCTGGCTGGCCGGCATGTTCACCGCCGACCGCGACATGCCCAAACTGATGCGCCTGTCGCCCAAACGCAAAATTCCGCTCTACAACGGCAAACTCGACTGCCGCCTGTTTTTGCTGGAGATGGTACGCGGTGCCAAGCGCTAAACTTGGGCAAATAAACCGCAGCCTGCTTCCCAGCCTGTTCACAACCTTCTTGCAAAGCAGTTCGGCGCGGCAAAAACCACGATGACAGGCGCTACCCGCAGAGGCGGTTTGACAGGCTTCGCTTGGGGCTGTTGGCAATTTTTCTGGTGGCGGTTTTGGGTAAAAATCCCCACCTACGGCGGCCAAAATGCCCGCAAGATGTCCAATCTTGCGGGTATGTCTGTTATTCCCCGGGAGGAGGGAACAAGCGGGGATGGTTGCCCCGAACACCGCCTCCGTGGAGGCTTTGAACAAGTTCTCAGGCCGGCTGAAGACTTTTTCAGGGCAAGCATCTGCGCCAAGTGCCGCGTTGCGGATATTTGCCGCAGACCCGTTAGGCGGCCAATAGAGCCGAAATTCAGCGGGAGTCGGACGGCATGGGTGCGGCAGGCGGCCGCCACCGTGCGCCGAGCCCATACGCAGCCGCAGGCCTGGCGGCAGTTTGGCCCGGCGCAACGCCGCAAGGCTTACGCGACGTTGATGGAATACTGATTTGGCCTCACCGCCTGCGCTGCAGTACCGACAACGCGGCCGCTCAAAAGATTTCAGGTAGCCTGTTTCCTGCCGTAAGAGCGGGGAAACAGGCTACCTGAAAGCGTGTTGGTGCCTTGGAAAACCGTCTTCAGCCTACCATTGGCCGTTCACCTTTTTATTGCGCATCAGACACAGCATATCG
>JAUMZB010000046.1 GCA_030528345.1 Eikenella sp. | reverse complement strand
TCGCCGAACACCCCGGCTTGAACCGCAAAATCAAATCCGATATTTGGTAAACCGCCACGGCATCAACACAGGCTACCTGAAAAGCTTTCAGGTAGCCTGCTTTCACACCGCTTGCCCCGCTGCGGCCATTGTGTTTAGAATCAACACGCCTCATTCCCCTTCTCAAACCGACACAGGAGTGTGCCGTGATGAAACCCCTGTTACTTGCCGCCTTATCCGCCACTCTATGCGCCCAAGCCGCGCCCGCCGGCGAAGCGATTCCGCCCGCGCTCGTGCACAGCGTGCGCACCGCCGCCAAACAGAATTTTTGCGAGGTCGATCCCAAACTGGGGCAGCAATACTTGCGCCTCAGCGCCCACCGTTATCTGCTGTGGTATGCCGTAGACGGAGAAAAAGAAGACGGCGAATGCAATTACGGCTCCGCCACCGGCCACATCCGCGTAGACGAAGCGGTTTACCGCAACGGCCGCTGGCACACCCAAGCAAACGATGTCATCAGCCGCATCAACCGCCACCCTACCGGCATCAACCCGCGCTTCATCAGCCGAATCCGCCTCGGTGCCAACGGCACGCTGCTGATTGAAGCCAACGAACTCAGCGAGATTGGCAATACGCCCGGCAAAAACTACCGCTACACCGTGCGCCTGCGCGACTGGCGCGTGATCCGGCGGCAAGCCATTCCTTAAACCCCGTTGCTCGCAAGAACAGACACAGGCTACCTGAAAAGCCCCCATGCTTTCCAGGTAGCCTTTTTTTGCAGACTAACCCTACAACCCCCTTTTCTCACCGCTTGCCGATTCTGCACCATCCCGGTTTTCTCCGACCGGCATGATATCTATCGGGCTCAATCACCGCCCAGCCGGCTTCAACGCAGTTCCTGCTTATCCTGATTCATCCATATCGCATTCATTGCCTTTTATCGCTCAAGCCCCATAAATACATTTGAAAATAATTTGCATTCAATATATTTAGAGTCCTATAATCAAACCTTCATCCATAAGGATTCCGTCTATGCTGATCGCCTTATTGATTACCCTTCGCGAAGGCATAGAAGCCGCCCTGATTGTCGGCATCGTGGCCGGCTTTTTACAGCAGTCCGGCTACACCCGTCTGATGCCCAAAGTTTGGCTGGGCGTGGTCTTGGCCTTCTTGTTGTGCGTTGGTTCTGGCTGGGTCATCCATCGGCAAACCGGTGAAATGCCTCAGAAACAGCAGGAATTGGCGGTCGGCCTGATCGGCTTAGTGGCTGTCGGCCTGCTCACTTATATGATTCTGTGGATGCAGAAAGCCGCCCGCTCCATGAAACAAGGGCTGCAGCAGTCGGTACAAGCCGCTTTGCAACGCGGCCACGGCCACGGCTGGGCTTTGGTGGGCATGGCCTTTTTGGCCGTAGCACGCGAAGGCCTGGAAAGCGTGTTTTTCCTACTCGCCGTTTTCCAGCAAAGCCCGAGCTGGCATATGCCGGTAGGCGCGGTTTTGGGCTTGGTGCTGGCCGTCGTCATCGGTTGGCTGATTTATCAGGGCGGCATGCGCATCAATCTGGCCAAATTTTTCCGTTGGACCGGCGTATTCCTGATTTTTGTGGCCGCCGGTTTGTTTGCCGGCGCATTCCGCGCCCTGCATGAAGCCGGCGTTTGGAATCTTTGGCAAGTCAACCCGTTTGACTGGTCTTCTCCGATGCCGCTGGATTGGTCGGCCTATCTGCACGAAGACAGCCCTTTGGGCGTGTTGCTGGGCGGCTTTTTCGGCTATACCCATCACCCGCTGCTCAGTGACTTTGTGCTGTATTTCGCCTATCTGATTCCCGTTTTATATCTGTTTTTACGCGGCAGCCGCCCGGCGGCCGCCTCTCCTGAACCTGTCCGATAAACATGAGGTTTGTATGAAAACACTGAATCTGACCGCCTTGGCCGTGCTGGCCGCCTTCGGCCTGAGCGCCTGCCAACCGCCCGCCGCAGAAAAACCGGCCGAAACGCCGGCCGCTTCAGGCGCTGCCGCTGCCAATGCCGACGGCAGCGTGAATATTGCCGTAAACGACCAAGCCTGCGAGCCGATGGAACTCACCGTGCCCAGCGGCGAAGTGGTGTTCCAAATCAAAAACAACAGCGGCCGCAAGCTGGAATGGGAAATCCTCAACGGCGTGATGGTGGTGGACGAGCGCGAAAACATTGCCCCCGGCCTGTCCGACAAAATGACTGTTACCCTGCTGCCCGGCGAATACGCCATGACCTGCGGCCTGCTCAACAATCCGCGCGGCAAACTGACCGTCACCGACAGCGGCTTCAAGCAAACCGCCGGCGAAGCCGATATGGAAAAACTGGCCCAACCTTTGGCCGACTACAAAACCTATGTTCAGACCGAGGCCGAACAGCTGGTCAGCAAAACCGGCGCTTTCGTGGCTGCGGTGAAAGCCGGCGAAATCGACAAAGCCAAAGCCATGTTTGCCGATGTCCGCACCCACTACGAGCGCATCGAGCCGATTGCCGAGCTGTTTAACGAGCTGGACCCGGCCATCGACGCGCGCGAAGACGACTACAAAGCCGGCCCCACCGACCCCGAATTCACCGGCTTCCACCGCATCGAATACGCCCTGTGGATTGAAAAATCCACCGACGGCGTGAAAGACATTGCCGACCGCTTGGAAAGCGATGTGAAAAAACTGAAAGCCGAAATCGACGTACTCACCTTCCCGCCCGGCAAAGTGGTGGGCGGCGCGGCCGTGCTGATTGAAGAAGTGGCCGCCAGCAAAATCAGCGGCGAAGAAGACCGCTACAGCCATACCGACCTGAGCGACTTCAACGCCAACGTGGAAGGCGCCATGAAGATTGTCGATCTGTTCCGCCCCTTGATTGCCGAGAAAAACCAAGCCCTGCTCGACAAAGTGGACGCCAACTTCAAAGCGGTCAACGACACGCTGGGCAAATACAAAACCGCCGACGGCTTTGAAACCTACGACAAATTGAGCGAGGCCGACCGCAAAACCCTACAAGCGCCCATCAACGCCCTGGCGGAAGATTTGGCCCAATTGCGCGGCACCTTGGGATTGAAATAATCCCGGCCCCCGCTTTTCAGGTAGCCTGTTGCCGACACCATCAGGCTACCTGAAAGCACTGTTCGGCATGCCGACGCCACAAATTAAGAGGCAAACGCCGTTATCTGCCGACTTCCGTACCCGGCAGCAGGCGCATCCTGCCTGAATATTGGCCCAGTCTGGCAACCCGAGTTTTCCTGAGCAAACGGCTTCTTTCCAACCCAATATCTCATGAATACCGATCAGGCACATCACGCCTCCCTACCTGAAGAAAGCCTCTTATCCCATTTCAGGCAAAGTTTTAAGCGCCGCTTCCCCGAGACGGTGTTCACCTGCAATGCAGGGGTGTTAACCATCCCCGCACCCAATCCGGAAATCGGCCGGCTTCGTATCTTTGATAACGGCCACGAGCTGACCGTTGACATCGGCGACATCACCCACGGCCACTTCGACGGCAGCACAACCGATACCGATGCGCCAGATATCGCCTCCATCTGCAGCGAAGCGTTGGATTTTCTGGCCGATGTATTCAGCGGAAAAATCGAGTTCTACCGCCTCTATTACCAAGGCCACCCCTGTGGCGGCGGCTGGCGGCCGCGAGGCAGCGGACAATCCGCGCCCGAGTCATCCATTACCTGGCCGGGCAACTGACCGCACCCAAGCCTGCTGCACGTGCCCGCCCTGACTTCAGCAGATGGGCTGTTTTCTTTCACGCAAACACCACCATGAACACACCCGAATCCCCTTCCAAACGCCAACTCTTCAAAACCGTTGTCGCCGTTGGCGCCGGCGCCGCCATCGGCGCGGCCGGCGGCCTGATGTGGCCACGCGAGCGTGACGAAACCGCCCGCCAGCCCGATTCGCCCGTCGGCGACGCCCGCAACAGCGAACACTCCCCCCACCGCTACGACTGCTACGGCACCCATCAGGCCGGCATCACCACGCCCCATCAACAATTCGGCATCATGGCCGCATTCGACGTGCTGGCCAAAACCCCGAAAGAATTGGAAACCCTGTTCCGCACCCTGACCGCCCGCATCGAATTCCTCACCCAAGGCGGCGAACTGCAAGACGGCGATGCCAAACTGCCGCCGGCCGGCAGCGGCATCCTCGGCAAAGTCATCCGCCCCGACGGGCTAACCGTTACCCTCAGCGTGGGCGCTTCATTATTTGACGGGCGCTACGGCTTGGCCGCGCACAAGCCCAAACACCTGCAGGAAATGAAAAGTTTTCCCAACGACAAATTGGCCGCCGATTGGTGCGACGGCGACATCAGCCTGCAAATCTGCGCCTTCACCCCCGAAACCTGCCAAAACGCCCTGCGCGATATCATCAAAAACACCGCCCAACTGACCGTGATCCGCTGGTGCATCGACGGCTTCCTGCCCAAATCGCCGCCCGGCTCCGCCGCCCGCAACCTGCTCGGTTTCCACGACGGTTCGGCCAACCCCGATGTCAGCCGCCCCGAAACCGCCGATGCAGTTGTGTGGACCGGCGTGGCGGAGAACAGCTTGGACGAACCGGCCTGGACCAAAAACGGCAGCTATCAGGCCGTACGCCTGATCCGCCACTTCGTCGAATTTTGGGACCGCACCCCGCTGCAGGAGCAGGAAACCATCTTCGGCCGCGAAAAATACAGCGGCGCCCCCTTGGGCATGAAATACGAGCACGACGCCCCCGACTACGGCAAAGACCCCGCCGGCGATGTCATTCCCAAAGACAGCCATATGCGCCTAGCCAATCCGCGCGATCCCGAATTTCTCAAGCGCCACCAACTGTTCCGCCGCCCCTTCAACTACTCGCGCGGCCTCGCCAAATCCGGCCAGCTCGATGTCGGCCTGGTGTTTATCTGCTATCAGGCCAACCTGAGCGACGGCTTTATCTTTGTACAAAAACTGCTGGATTTCGAACCGCTAGAAGAATACATCAGCCCCTTCGGCGGCGGCTATTTCTTCACCCTGCCCGGTGTCGCCAAAGGCAGCTTTCTCGGCCAAGAACTGCTGGCCTTGGTACGCTAAACCCGGACGCAAACCGACGGCGAGACAGACCACATCCTTGGCTCGCCGAGGCAGATAAACAAAGGCAGATGCACAGCATATTGCCTGCTAGCTTTGCCGCCCCCATTCGCGGCGCATTTCCGTGCTGTGCGTCGATGCTCTGCGGATACCGCCCGCCTGCCTATCTAGCGGATATGCCTGTGCCCGCTGCGCCGCCACGGTTTCAACGGCATCCACATCCGGACGTTCTGCACAGATCTTGCCTGTCATCCGGAACAGGATCCGCTGTGGGAGTTGATTCAATGTTTCGGGCTACCTGAAAACACTGCGCCACAGCCTTAATCGTGCTCACCGCTGCAAGCCATAATAAAGGCCGTCCGAAAACAATGTTTCAGACGGCCGCTTCACACATATCCGGCAGTTTGCTCAGGCAAAAGGCTGCAACTGCTCATTGATCTCCGTGCGCGCCAGATTGTTGGCGTAATTGCACAAAGTGGCCAGCGCCACACCCAGCACCACCTCCAAAGCCTGCTGCTCGTTGTAACCCGCATCAAAAAACGCCTGCAACTCGGCATCGTTCACATTGCCCTTGCCGGCCATCACCGCTTGGGTAAACAAGGCCAAGCGGTTGAGTTTGGGGTCGTCCAAGACCTGCGTCTGGCGCAAAGCCTCAATCGCTTGCGCATCAAGCAATTTTTTCTTGGTGCTCAAGGCCGTATGTCCGGCCTTGCAGAAACCGCATTCATTCAGTACCGCCGCCGTAATCTGCACCACCTCGCGCTCGCCGGCGGTCAGGCTGGCGGTGGCATTTAACGCGCCCACTTCCTGATACATCGCCAGAGCAGCCGGCGCATTGGCCAATACGCCAATCAGATTCGGCAAAAAACCGTTGTTTTTCAGCGCCGCTTCTACACGGGCTTTTGCCGCCTCGGGCGCAGATTCCACACTGTGCACAGTTAAACGGGCCATATCGTCTCCCCTTGTCGGTTAAATAAAAAAAGCGATTCTAGCAAGACTGCCCGAAAGGCTGAAATAACAGTAAGCAATATGCAACAAAAGAAAAATTATATTGCCCCGGCGACATCGGCCAGATTTCAGAAAATCCCCATCCCCTTCGTCTGCAGTACATTTCATATTGCGCGTTTATGCTCCAAGATCGCCTTCTCCGACCACAAAACCATCTCCTGTCTCCTACGATGGGCTACCTGAAATATCGACGGTGTCACAATCCATCACTGAAAAGTCAGGCCGCACAGCAACACACGACGCCTCAGCATCCAACCTCACAAACGAACAAACCAATGCAAACAGAAATGTCGGTATCAAGTGACCTTAACGGCCAAAAACAATAAAAACAGACCCAAGCTTACGCTTGGGTCTGAATATCTGGTGGGTCGTGAAGGATTCGAACCTTCGACCAACGGATTAAAAGTCCGCTGCTCTACCGACTGAGCTAACGACCCTTTTTGGCTCCCCGACCTGGGCTCGAACCAGGGACCTGCGGATTAACAGTCCGTCGCTCTACCGACTGAGCTATCGGGGAAAGGAAGCGCGCATTATATGTTCGGCTGATTCATCTGTCAAATCACCGGTGCAGATTTTCCGATATTTTTCAATAAACCTTTCATATTAAAAATAAGATAATCTGGCCGGCACTTATTTTTGCAGCTTCGCCTTGCGTTCGGCCAGCCAATGTTCCAAATAATGAATGCTCACGCCGCCTTGGGCGAAGCCTTCGTCACGGAACAAGTCGGCATGCAGATCGGCATTGGTTTTGATGCCGCTGATGGTCAGCTCGGAAATGGCCACGCGCATTTTGGCCATCGCCTGCTCGCGGGTTTTACCGTACACGCAGATTTTACCGATCAAGCTGTCGTAATTCGGCGGAATGCGGTAGCCCTGATAGATGTGGCTGTCTACCCGCACGCCGAAGCCGCCGGGCAAGTGGCAGCTGGTGATGCAGCCGGGGCTGGGGACAAAGGTGTAAGGATCCTCTGCATTGATGCGGCATTCGAAAGCATGGCCTTCGATAACGATGTCCGCCTGCGTATATTGCAGCGGCAAGCCGGCGGCAATACGGATTTGCTCCTGTACGATGTCTATGCCGGTCACCAACTCGGTCACCGGGTGTTCCACCTGTACGCGGGTGTTCATCTCGATAAAGAAAAACTCGCCGTCTTCATAGAGAAACTCAAATGTGCCCGCACCGCGATAGCCGATTCGTTTGCAGGCCTCGACACAGGCTTGGCCGATTTTGTCGCGCTCTTGGGCGGTGATGCCGGGAGCCGGCGCTTCTTCGATCACTTTCTGGTGGCGGCGCTGCAAAGAACAGTCGCGCTCGCCCAGATAAATGGCGTTGCCGTGCTCATCGGCCAACACCTGAATTTCTACGTGGCGCGGCCGTTGCAGATAACGCTCCATATACACCATCGGATTGCCGAAGGCCGCATCGGCTTCGGTACGGGTCATTTCCACCGATTTGAGCAGGTCTTCGCGACGCTCGACCACGCGCATACCGCGACCGCCGCCGCCGCCGGAGGCTTTGATGATGACCGGGAAGCCGACTTTATCCGCAATCCGGAGAATGGTTTCCGGATCTTCCGGCAAAGCACCGTCGGAGCCGGGCACGCAAGGCACGCCGGCTTCCAACATGGCGATTTTGGCCGACACTTTGTCGCCCATCATGCGGATGGTGTGGGCGCGCGGGCCGATAAACACAAAACCGGATTGTTCCACTTGCTCGGCAAACCGATCATTCTCGGCCAAAAAGCCGTAACCGGGATGAATCGCATCGGCTCCGGTCACTTCGGCGGCGGCAATAATGGCGGGAATATTCAGGTAGCTTTGCGGCGAAGGCGCCGGGCCGATGCAGACGGATTCATCGGCCAGCTTCACATGCAGGCTGTCTTTATCTGCTTCGGAATGCACCGCCACGGTGGCGATGCCCATTTCACGGCAGGCGCGCAGTACGCGCAAGGCGATTTCGCCGCGGTTGGCGATGAGGACTTTTTTCAACATATCGTTTTCCTAACAGGGAAAATATTTTGCAGGCTACCTGAAAACCGAAGCTTTCTGCGGAGCGAAAACCGCGCTTACCCAACAGCCAACCGAAGCTCGGCACATTGCCCCTACAACGCGGCATTTTGAGCGGGACGGGAAAAGGCTTATGCGGGTTCGGCATCAACCGTTTGCACGGACAGGCTATTGTTTTTACTTAATCAATTCAATTGTCTTGCGAAACTCTTCCATGGCTTCGGGGGATTTGAGCATTGCCTCAAAGGCATCGCCGACTGCGCACGAGCCCGGCTGTAGATGGATGATTTCACGCACGGCGAATTGTTTGACGCCCCAGCTGCCGTTCGGATGGGGATCTCGGACGGAGGCGGCATTGTCGGTTTCGGATTGCTCATACTGCGGCTCTCCGAGAAGCCGTGCAACGAAGCGGGCATGGGGGCTGTCG
Organism: Eikenella sp.; assembly: GCA_030528345.1. Classification (GTDB taxonomy): domain Bacteria; phylum Pseudomonadota; class Gammaproteobacteria; order Burkholderiales; family Neisseriaceae; genus Eikenella. The sequence goes on along the minus strand of JAUMZB010000046.1, from coordinate 4,482 downwards.
CCGGACACGGGCGGATAACGCTTGATGTGTTGCCGTACGGTTTCTTCGTCGGAGGCATGGCCAAACGTTGCCGGCCAAGCGGCGGTCAAGTCGGCACATGGTGATACGAGCACGCGCCCGTCGCGCATTTGCACCATCACATTATAGAGATCGTCCATGGCCGCAGCCGTCTGTATGGTCAGCAGGCAGCTTGCCGCAAGCAGCCAATGTTTCATCGACACAGGCCTTTATTCGATAATGAACAAGGGCTCGCCGTATTCCACCGGCTGGCCGTTTTCCACCAAAATTTCTTTTACTACGCCGGATTTTTCGGCTTCGATTTCGTTCATCAATTTCATGGCCTCAATAATGCACAGGGTATCGCCGGCATTCACGGTTTGGCCCACTTCCACAAAAGCCGGCGCATTCGGGCCGGGCGCACGGTAGAAGGTGCCCACCATGGGCGATTTTTGGGCATGGCCCAAATCACGGGCGGCGGGCGCGGCTTCAACAGGCGCTGCGGCAACGGCGGCAGGTGCGGCGGCAAGCGGAGCCGCGGCTGTTACCGCCGGCGCTGCCGGCGCATAAGCGGCTTGCGGCGCGGCCAGCGAGCGGGTAATGCGCACTTTTTCCTCACCTTCGGTCACTTCTATTTCGGCAATGCCGGACTCCTCCACCAAGTCGATCAGTTTTTTCAGTTTGCGTAAATCCATGATGTCGATCCTTTGTTCGGAAATAAGGGACGCGGCCGCAGTTTAGCGGCGGCTCAGATATTCGATGGCGAAGTCGGCGGCGGCATGATAGCCGTGTACGCCCAGGCCGCAAATCACTCCTTGCGCCAAATCCGACAAATAAGAGTGGCGGCGGAAGGGTTCGCGGGCATGCACATTGGACAGGTGGACTTCAATAAAGGGTTTGCCGGCGGCAGCCAAGGCATCGCGCAGGGCAATGCTGGTATGGGTGAAAGCGGCGGGATTGATGATGATGAAGGCGGTGCGGTCGCCCAAAGCAGCCTGCACGCGCTCGATTAAGATGTGCTCGGCATTGCTTTGCAGCGCCTCGAAAGCCAAGCCGGCAGCTTCCGTGCGTTGCCGTAAGGCTTGGTTGATTTCCGCCAGCGTGGCGTGTCCGTAAATTTCCGGTTCGCGCCGGCCCAGCAGGTTCAGATTGGGGCCGTGCAAAACAAGCAGGGTGGGCTTCATAAGGAAAACTGCCCCGCCAAGCAAGACAGCGCCAAGAATGGAAAGATGGAATTTTCAGCGAATTTCGGCGAAATGTCCAGCTTTATCGCCGAAATTCGGGCAAAATCAAAACGACCACCCACTCAAACGGCGGATGGCCAATCAAAAACATCGGAGAGCAATCGTTCTAAACCGAAGTGTAGCGAAAATGCAGGAGTGTGTAAAGGTTTCAGGCTACCCGAAAGATTTCAGGTAGCCTGATTGCCGCTTATTGTTGGCGCTCTGCATCCGCTTTACGCAGAATCACATACAGCTGATCCTTCAAAAACAGTTTTTTCTTTTTCAACCCCTCGATTTCGTCCAAACCGCTGGTAACCGGGTTGTTTTCGAGACCGGTGATTTTGTCGTCCAACTCATTGTGTTCGTTAAACAGGCGGGCGAAGTGGTTGTCGCTTTGTTTCAACTCGCTGATCAAATCGCGATATTCGGGAAACATGATGATCCTTTCTCAAGACTGGTTCGATAAAAGAGGAAATATAATGTGCCGATACTATCACACCGCCCTGAAAAAAACGAGTTGCCCTGCTATCATGCGCCCTGCCCGAAGGCTACCTGAAAGCATAGTGTGATGAATCTTCTGCAAACCTTTTTACTGTTTGCGCTGACTGCGCTGGCGGAAATCGTCGGCTGCTGGCTGCCTTATCTGTGGCTGAAAAAACAGTTCCCCGCGTGGGTGTTGCTGCCGGCTGCCGCGAGCCTGGCACTGTTTGTCTGGCTGCTGAGCCTGCATCCTACGGCTGCGGGGCGCACTTATGCGGCATACGGCGGAGTCTATATCGGCACCGCCATGGTTTGGCTGTGGCTGGTGGAAGGCGTGCGGCCGCAATGGAGCGACTACTTGGGCGCGGCACTCTGCCTGTGCGGCGCGGCAGTCATGCTGTTGGGCGCCGGCAAAACCGTTTGACGGCATGGTCAGGCTGCCTGAATTGACCGCGCGGCATGGTAGAATCCGCCCCGTTTTCCGTATTTCTCCCATTGGAATGCCATGCAAGATTATTCTTTTCCCGACGAGCGCGGCTTTTTCGGCGAGCACGGCGGCGCTTATGTTTCCGAAACCCTGATTCCCGCCTTGCAGGAATTGGCCACCGCCTACCGCGAAGCCAAAAACGATCCGGCCTTTTGGGCCGCTTTCCGCCACGATTTGCAACATTATGTCGGCCGCCCCAGCCCGGTTTACCATGCCGCCCGCCTGAGCGAACAACTCGGCGGCGCGCAAATCTGGCTCAAGCGCGAAGACCTCAACCACACCGGCGCGCACAAAGTGAATAACACCATAGGCCAAGCCCTGTTGGCCAAGCGCATGGGCAAAAAGCGCGTGATTGCGGAAACCGGCGCGGGGCAGCACGGCGTGGCCAGCGCCACGGTGGCCGCACGTTTCGGCATGGAGTGCCACGTTTATATGGGCGCGGACGACATCCAACGCCAAGCGCCGAATGTATTCCGCATGAAGTTGCTGGGCGCCAATGTAGTGGGCGTGGACAGCGGCAGCCGCACCTTGAAAGACGCCATGAACGAAGCCATGCGCGAATGGGTGGCGCGGGTGGACGACACCTTCTACATCATCGGCACCGCCGCCGGCCCTGCGCCTTACCCCGAAATGGTGCGCGATTTCCAATGCGTGATCGGCAACGAAGCCAAAGAGCAGATGCGGGAAGCGATTGGCCGCCAGCCGGATGTGGCCGTGGCCTGCGTGGGCGGCGGCTCCAATGCCATCGGCTTGTTCCACCCCTATATCGACGAAAAAAACGTGCGCTTGATCGGCGTGGAGGCAGGCGGCAAAGGCGTGGATACAGACGAGCACGCCGCACCGATTAGCAGCCGTGCGCCCATCGGCGTGCTGCACGGTTTCCGCAGTTATCTGATACAGGACGAACACGGCCAAGTGGTCGGCACCCATTCCGTCTCCGCCGGCCTGGACTACCCCGGCATCGGCCCCGAGCACAGCCACTTGGCCGACCTCGGCCGCGTCGAATACCATGCCGCCAACGACGATGCCGCGCTGGAAGCCTTTGATTTGCTGTGCCGGTACGAAGGCATCATCCCCGCGCTGGAAAGCAGCCACGCACTGGCGTGGGCGGTGGCCGAAGCGCCGAAAATGGGCAAAGACCAAGTGATTCTGGTCAACCTGTCCGGCCGCGGCGATAAAGACATCAACACGGTAGCGAAATTAAAAGGGATTGAATTATAAAAGAAACAGCATTTCAGGTAGCCTGCAAGGGCTACCTGAAAACCTATGATTCAAAATAAGAGAGCCCTGATACCTGGCTACCTGAAAACAAAGCATCACAGCTCCAGCCCACCAAAACAAACCGCACAGCCGATTTCAATCAACTGTGCGGTTTGTCTGCAAAGAAGCAAGCGGCCGGCCTAATCCACCAGCAGCACCTCCACTCTGCGGGCTTCGGCATCGCTGCCGCTGCCTTGCGCCACTTCGGGTTTGCGCAACTCAATGCTTTCTTGCGGCACGCCCAAAGCCAACAGGGCGTTTTGTACCGCAATGGCGCGGTTTTTCGATACTTCTGCATTCACTTCGGCATTGCCGGTGTGGTCATGATAGCCGGAAATCACCGCGCGACGGCCGTGCTTCACACCATCCACCACCACCGCCAACACCTCTTCGGCATTCGGCGCCAGATTGCTGCTGCCGGTGGCGAAGTAGAATTTCACAATGCCGTTTTCCACCAAAGCATAATCGCCGCTTTGCGGCACCATGTTCACTTGGCCGTTTTCCACTTGGGCGCGGCTGGGTACTTGTGCCTCAGGCCAGCCGAAACCCAAGTCGCCATTTTTGTGCGCTTCCCACAAAGCCAAGGTCAGCACGCCGGCCACCACCAAGCCCACCAACACACCCAGCCAAGTCAGCAGACGGCGCAGTTTTTTATCTTCTTCATCTTGTGAAGCCATGTTGCGAATCCTCTGTTACTCATGAAAAAACGGCGGAATCTTAACACAAAAGCCCGGCCGGCGGTGGGTTTTGTTTCCCCCCCAAACCAAGTAAAATGCCGCCTTTCTTTATCTTCCGAACTCATTGTTTCCCCGACATGCTGACCTTCCAACAAATCATCTTCAAATTACAAACCTTCTGGGCCGATCGCGGCTGCACCATCATCCAACCCTTCGATATGGAAGTCGGCGCCGGCACCAGCCACCCCGCCACCTGCCTGCGCGCCCTCGGCCCCGAGCCGTGGTATGCCGCCTATGTGCAGCCCAGCCGCCGCCCCAAAGACGGCCGCTACGGCGACAATCCCAACCGCCTGCAACA
>JAUMZB010000045.1 GCA_030528345.1 Eikenella sp. | reverse complement strand
ACGGCAACTACGGCAGCACCCTGCACTACGAGCCGAACAGCTTCGGCCAATGGCAAGAGCAAGCCCAATACGCCGAGCCGCCTTTGAAAATCAACGGTGATGCGGCACATTGGAACTACCGCGAAGACGATGCCGACTACTTCAGCCAACCGCGCGCGCTGTTCAATCTGATGAGCGCCGAGCAGAAGCAGGTACTGTTCAACAATACCGCAGCCGGCATGGGCGACGCACCGGACTTCATCAAATACCGCCACATCCGCAACTGTAACGCCTGCGACCCGGCTTACGGTGAGGGCGTTGCCAAAGCCTTGGGTCTGACCGTGGCCGATGCCATCGCCGCCCGCGAAAGCGACCCTGCTTTGGGCCAACCCGGCCTGCTGTAATCCGGCTGCCGAACGGCTTTTCCGCAAACCGGTAAAGGTTTGACGGAACCCATCCAAAGGCTACCTGAAAGCATTTCAGGTAGCCTTTTTTGCATAAAAATCATTCGGCCCAATTGTATTGGAGCCATTGGCCGCGCAGCGCTGTGGCTGATGAAGCGGTTTTCTCGGCAAAAACCGCGTATGCCGGGCGGAAATGCACGCGAGCCTGGGTACTTGGCAAGCATGAACCGCACAACAGACCTGGCTTGTTAACCGGGTAGCCAAGCGGACTTGCGAAGCCAAAATACCGCCGCAATACCAAAGGCCGACAGCCCCGGACCATCCCGCATATTCGATGAACAAACGTGCATATTTGTTTTTAATATTTAATCATTGTAAATTTTTATAATAATTTATATAATAATCGTTCCTATTATTATTAAATATGCACATCATGAAACCTGTTTACTTGTCCCAAGTCATCGCTTTACTATTCTCAAGCACAGCCGCCTATGCACAAACCTCCCCTCCCCAAGCCGCAACAGAATTGGAAACCATCGAAGTGGTGGGCGAAAACGGGCACAAAGCCCCCAACACCACCGTATTGAAAGCGGAAGATCTGCAGCGGACGGGCGCGCAAAACATCGACGATCTGTTTCTCTACGAGCCGGGCGTCGGCGTCCGCTCCAACAACCTTCAAGGCGGGCACGAAAGCATCAATATCCGCGGCATGGAAGGCAACCGTATCCTGATGACCATCGACGGCGTCCCCCTGCCCGATATGCATGCCGACATCGGCCCCACCGCCAACGCCGCCAGTGTGACCCGCGACACCATGGAAACCGACACCCTCCGCCAAATCACCGTTTCCAAAGGCGGCGATGCCGCAACAGACGGCAGCGGCTCCTTAGGCGGTGCCGTGGCCATGACCACCTACCGGCCCGCCGATTTTGTGCGTGCCGACAAACCTTTCTACTTCGGCCTGAAATACGGCTACCGCAGCAGCTACCGCAGCCACGGCGCCACCGCCACCGCAGCCGGCCAAACCGGCCCGGTATCCGGCCTGCTGATGCTGACCCGCCGCAATCTTCACGAAGCAAAAAACTATGCCGAAAACGACGGCAACGGTGCCAAACGCACCGTTGCCAACCGGCAGGACAACCGCAATTACAACATCTTGGCCAAAGGCGGCATCGGTAATGACATACACAATATCGAAGCGGTATTCGAACAGTTTGCCCGCCAAAACGACACCAACCGCCAAGAAAAACTCGGCACCGGCCGTTCGCGCAGCGGCAACACGCTCGACACCCCGCTCGCGCTGGCTTACGACGAATACAAACGCCGCCGTTTCGGCCTCGGCTACCGCTATACGCCGGCCGGCAGCTGGCTGGACAGCCTGTCCGTCCACGCTTACCGTCAAACCTTCGATGTGGACAACGACAGCCACCAGATAACCCGCAGCACCCCGCCTAACGGCGGCCCGACCCGCACCCAGGAAACCCGGGACCACAATACTTTTACCCAACACCTCACCGGCACCGGCGTCGATCTGAGCGCCCACGCCCATACCGGCGGCATCACCCACCGCATCCGCGCCGGCCTGAGTTACCGCCTGAAAGAGCACGACCGCCTGCTCGGCAAAACCATATCGGATACCCGCACGGGCAACAGCGCCGGCGAACAACGCTTTTTCCCTTCCTACAAACAGCACCTGTTGAGCCTCTACGGCGAAGACCGTCTGGTGTTCGACAACGGAGCCGAACTGACGTTCAGCCTGCGCCACGAACACGAGCGCACCCGCTTCGAGATCGACGAGGCCTTCCGCCGAACCAGCAACAACATTCCGCTTGCCGACAGCGTCAGCCACCATGCCTGGCTGCCCGGCGTGCGCTTCAGCATGCCCTTTGGCAAAACCCTCACCGGCTTTGCCGCCTATTCCCGTGGCTACCGCTCGCCGCCCGTGGATCTGATGGCCTCCGGCTACGACAGCTTCCGCGGCTACCGCGTCGTGCCCAACCTCGACCTCAGGCCCGAAACCTCGCACAACTTTGAAACCGGCCTGCGCTACCGCAGCCCAACCCTCCGCTTGGATGCCACCGCTTTCTACAACCGCTACAAAGACTTTATCGCCACCGCCGAAAAAGCCTCCCCCGCACCCGGTTATGTTTCCGAATTCTATTTCAGCAATTTAGACCGGGCCAAAACTTACGGCCTCGAACTCTCCGGCGGCTGGCACATCACGCCCGCCTGGCGCCTGAAGGGCAGCATGGCTTGGATGCGCGGCAAAAACGAAAGCCTCAACCAGCCGCTCTCCACCGCCTACCCCTTAAACGGCGTGCTGGGCGTGGACTACGGACGCGAACAGTGGGGCGTCGTCACCCGTCTGCGTTGGGCGGCCGCCCGCCACCGCGTCAAAGCGGGCGACTTCCGCGCGCCCGGCTACGGCGTGTGGGACGTCACCGCACATTACCGCCCCTGGAAAAATCTGGAGCTCAATGCCGGCGTCTACAACATCGGCAACAAACGCTACTGGCACTTCTCCGATGTCGGCGGTGTGAAAGCCGATGCCTCGGTTGACCGCTATACCCAACCCGGCCGCAACTTCTCATTGGGTCTGCATCTGCAATTCTAAAACCGCTTTTCAGGTAGCCTGTGCGGCCACGGGCTACCTGAAAACACGCCCGTCAAAACAGATACCCCTATGCATACAATCAGAATCTTACTCACCGCCCTGCTCTTCTGGGTTGCGGCAACCGCCGCCGCACAGAGCGGCAGCTTCCAAACCTTCCGCTTTACCGCCCAAGACGGCCAAACGCGGCCTTACATTGTCTATACCCCGCCCAATATTGAAGCCGGCGAGCAACGCCCGTTGCTGGTGCACCTGCACGGCGCCATCGCCTCCCCGCAAATACGCAGCGACCCGCTGGCCAGCGTTCAACGCTCCAGCTTCCTCAAACTGGCCGACGCCGGCCGCTACTACGTGCTGTTTCCGTTCGGCCAAAAAGACGCCGGCTGGTTCGACCCCGTAGGCGTGAACATGGTGCTGGGCGAAGTGGACGCCGTACTGCGCGATTTCCCCGCCGCCGACCCCGAGCGGGTCTTCCTCAGCGGTTTTTCCGACGGCGGCTCCGGCACCCTGTATCTGGCCGCCACCCACCCCGACCGCTTCGCCGGCTTTATCGCCATGAACGGCTCGCTGCCGGTGGCCGCCCATCTGGGCCACACGCCCGTCTATCCGCAAAATTTCAACCGCAAACCGCTGTACATCATCAATACCCGCAACGACATGCTGTATCCGGCCGATATGATGCAGCCGGTAGCCAGAGAACTGCGCCGCCACCATCCGGATCTCGTTTTCAGCACGCCCGAAGGCGGCCACGATATGCGCTATTTGCCGCAGGAAATTCCCGCCCTGACCACCTTCATCGACCGCCACCGCCGTCAACCCCCCACCCGACTGGTATGGGAGAGCAACGGCGAAGCCGCGCAAAGCAGCGAATGGCTGCACATCGAACGCCTCAAGCCCCAAGCCGAGCCGCAGGCTTGGCACCGCCCCTACCGGCTGACCCTATTCAACAACAAAGCCTCCTTCGGCATGGCCTTCGACCCTGACTACCGCAACGGGCTGAAGGTGGCCGGCTTCGGCAAAGAAAACAGCACCGCCCAAAACATCGGCGTCCGCATCGGCGACATCGTGCTCAAAATGGGCGAAACCGCCATGAACCACCCTTACGCCCCCTATCTTTATTTGGCAGACAAACGGGCCGGCGACCCGGTGGAAATCACCGTGCTGCGCGACGGCCGCGAAACCGTTTTGCGCGGCCGCTTCAACGAAGGCTACCACTATCAAGTATTCGAGAAGCAGCCGGTATCGGGTAAAGTCCGCGCCCGCATCGACAACGGCCGCCTGTTGGTGGAAACTTCCCGCGTGGCCGCTTTCCGCATCGACTTTTCCCGTTTGCCGCAGCCGGTGCACAGCATCGTCATCAACGGCAAAACGCACCCTGCGGCTTCCCTCAGCGGCAGCCGATTGTTTGAAACCGAATAACCCGGCCTGCCCACAGGCTACCTGAAAGGACATCCATGAAAAAAATCCTCCTTCCCGCCCTCCTTACCGCCCTGCTGCCGCTGGCACAGGCACAAACGCCCGCCCAACCGCGCATCGTTACCCTCAGCCCCGACGTAACCGATGTGGTGGTGGCGCTGGGCGCGACCCGGCAAATCGTCGGCCGCGACCAAACCGCCACCAACCCTGCCGTTAAAAACGTGCCCAATATCGGCATCCACCGCCAACTCACCGTCGAACCGATCGCGGCCGTGCGCCCCACCTTGGCCATCGGCTCCTGGATGGCGCAACCGGCCGGCATTTACAGCCACCTCAACCGCGTCGGCATCAAAGCCGTCAACGTGGCGCCGGATGACAGCATCAACGCTTATCCGGCCAGCATCCGCCAAATCGGCCAACTGATCGGCAAAACCCGCGAAGCCGATGCCCTCGCCGCGCGCTGGCAAAGCGGCGTCGGCCAGCTCCCCGCCACCGGCAAACGCTACCTGATGAGCTATGACGGCCGCTTGGTAGCCGGCCGCAACACCGCCGCCGACGAGCTTATCCGCCGTGCCGGCGGCATCAACGCCGCCGCCAATATCGACGGCATCAAGCCCCTCAACCGCGAAGCCTGGATCGCCGCCAAGCCCGACGTCATCATCATTGCCGAACACAACCGCCACCTGATCGGCGGTGTCGGCCAGTTCGCCGCCCGCCCCGAAGTGGCCGGCAGCCCCGCCGCGCAAACGCGTAACATCCATCTGTGGCCGGCCAACGACTTCTTCCGCTACGGCCTGGACACGCCGCAGGTGCTGCGCCGGCTGCACAATCTCGGCCGCACCCGCCGCTAAACCCCGGCCGTGCCGCTGACGGCCGCCCTGCCCGCCGGGCATCCGGCAACAGCAGCGGCCGCCGGCCGGGCGGCCTCCTGCCCCACCCCTCCTCACTTTGTATGAAAACACCGCTTATTTTCGCCGCCTGTCTCGTTCTGACGGCCGTGCTGGTCTGGTTTGCCGCCGGCATCGGCTTCGGTACCTGGCAGACCCCGCACACTTTGGAACAGATGGTGCTCGATATCCGCCTGCCCCGTGTCGGCACCGCCCTTTTGGTCGGCGGCGCGCTGGCAGCGGCCGGCGCCGGCCTGCAGGCGCTGTTTGAAAACCCGCTGGCCGACCCCAGCCTGATCGGCACTTCCGGCGGCGCGGCGCTGGGCGTCATCAGCGTATTGGCTTTCGGCTGGGGCGGCATCGGCGTGCCGCTGGCCGCCTTTGCCGGCGCATTGGCGGTCTGCCTGCTGATCCTCGCCACCCACCGCCTGTTCGGCGGCGGCACCTTCGGCCTCTTGATTATGGGCTTGATCGTCAGCGCCTTTTGCGGTGCCGCCGTCAGCCTGATTCTGTTTTTATCCGACGATTTGGTTCTGCGCAGCGCCACCGTGTGGCTGGCCGGCAGCCTGGCCGAAGCCGGCTTCACCTCGCCTTATTACGCCCTGGCCGCCATGCTGGCGGGGCTGGCTTTGCTGTGGTTTGCCGGCAGACGCTTGGACGGTTTGATGTTGGGCGAAGAAACCGCCGTCAGCATGGGCATTGCGGTGGGCGCCCTGCGCGTGCAAACCGTGCTGGCGGCCGCCCTGCTCACCGCCGCCGCCGTTTCCCTGTCCGGCATCATCGGTTTTCTGGGCATGATGGTGCCCAATGTTCTGGCCGCTGCGGTGGGCGGCTCCCGGCGCAAGCTGGTGCTGCTTTCCGCCTGGCTGGGCGGCGTGTTTCTGCTCACCGTCGACAGCGCAGCCCGTTGGCTCACCTACCCCGTCGATTTGCCGGTCGGCATTGTGATTTCCCTGCTGGGCGGGCCGTTTTTCCTGTGGCTGTTTTTGCAGTCGCTGCACCGCAGAAAGGGCTGATATGAGCACGCCGCTGTTTCGCCTTCCTCCGCTCACCGTGGCCCCGCAAGGCCGCATCATCCTGCAAACCGATACCGACACTGACATCCCGCAAGGCGGCCACACCGCCGTCATCGGCCCCAACGGCGCCGGCAAATCCACCCTGCTCAAAGCCCTGCTCGGCCGTTTTGGCTGCCCGCTCTCCCTGCTCGGCCGCGATGCCGCCCCGCAAATCAAGGCCGGCCAAGTGGCTTGGGTAGCGCAAAACGGGCACTACAACCTGCCGATGACCGTACGCGAATACACCGCGCTCGGCCGGCGCAGCGGCGGACTGTTTCAAGCCGATGCGCCCGACCACGGACTGCTCGACAGCCTGCTTCGTCAATTCGACCTCGGCCACTTGGCCGGCAAGCGCATCGACACCCTGTCCGGCGGCGAACAACAGCGGGCCAACATCGTGCGCGCACTGATGCAGCAGGCCGCCGCCGTTTTGCTGGACGAACCCTGCAACCACCTCGACATCCGCCACCAACACCAGCTGATGCACTATCTGCACACCCGGCGCGACACATTCGGCGCCGTGATGGTGCTGCACGACCTCAACCTCGCCGCCGCCTACGCCGACCACATCATCCTAATGAACAAAGGCCGCATCGTGGCGCAGGGCGGCGTGGACGACGTGATGCAGGCCGAACGCCTCAGCGACATCTACCAATGGCCGATCAGCCGCCGGCAAAACGAAGACGGCGTCTTCTTCACCATGCGGCCGATTGCCTGACCCCGCGCTGCGGCGCAAAAACCATGCGGGCTACCTGAAAACGTTTTCAGGTAGCCCGCATCTTAATGTCTGCCCGACAAGCGCCGGCCTCTGTCTGAATCCGGCTGTTCAAATCCCCAGCCAAGGCACAATCAAAGGGGCGAGAAAAGAGGTGAGTACACCGTTGAAAATCAAGCCCAGCGTGGCATAAGCGGCAAATTTGCCGCCCACCTCCAAGCTGGCGGCAATGCCCATTGCGTGGGAAGCCGTGCCTTGCGCCAAAGCGTGCGAAATGCGGTTGCGGATACGGCTGCGGCGCAGCAGCCAAAAGCCGGCCATCTGCCCGGTGAGGCCGGCCAAAATCACGCCGGCGGCGCTGATGGAGGGAATGCCGCCCAATACTTGGGTAATGTCCAAGGCAATCGGCAGCGTCACCGATTTGGCCGCCAAAGCCATGCCCACTTCGCGGCTGGCGCCCAGCCAATGGGCAAAGCACACGCCCGACACAATGCCCACCACGCTGCCCACCAGCTGCGAGGCCACAATCGGCCGCCACTGTTTGCGGATTTTCGGCCACTGCCGATACAGCGGCACCGCCAAACACACCACCGCCGGCTGCAGCCAGAACGCAGCATACTGACCGGCCTGCCAGAATGCCTCATAGCTGGTTTCCGTCAGTTTCAGGTAGCCGATCATCAGCAGGGTGCCGATGAGCACCGGATTGGCCAGCGGATTGCCGGTACGGCGGCGGATGGTCATGCACAACCAATAAATGCTGATCAGCATCAGCAGCAACCAGGCCGGATTGGCCGCCATCTCCTTCATCGCCGCTTCCTCATCCACTCATGGGTTTTCGCGCTCGCCAACAGCACCAAAATGCTGCTGGCAATCGTGGCCAGGGTGATCGACCAAAAATCGCGCGCAATCAAATCCAAATGATCCATCAGCGCCACGCAGGGCGGAATCAGCAGCAGCATCAGGTTCTGCATCAGAAAGTCGGTAATCTGCTTGAACCACTCGGCCTTCACCCAGCCGAGCTGCAACAGCACAAACAAGAGCAGCAGACCGGGAATGCTGGCCGGCAGTTTCAAACCGGTGAGACGCACCAGCAGTTCGCCGGCGGCCAAACAGGCAAAAATAATGGCAAAGGCACGAATCATGGGCTTCCTTTACAGTTGAGCCGCCAACAGTGCCAATAGGCTACCTGAAAGCAAAGCAAAGATTTTGGCGGGCAAAGCGCGGCATTGTACGCCGGAGCGGCGGCCAGCAATAGCGCAACACGTCAATAATACAGGCTACCTGAAAGCCTTTCAGGTAGCCTGAAAACACGCCGGATACAGATTAATAACCCAAACGCTGGCAAATGGTCGACACCAACCCGGCCTGATTGAGGGTGTAGAAATGCAGGCCGGGCGCGCCCTGATCGAGCAGGTGTCCGCACATTTCCGTGACCACATCCAAGCCCAAGGCCTTGATCGAGGCGGTGTCGTCGGCATACGACTGCAATTTCAGGCGCAGCCAGCGCGGAATTTCCGCGCCACAGGTGTCGGAAAAGCGCGCCAGCTTGGAAAAGCTGGCAATCGGCATGATGCCCGGCACAATCGGAATGTCCACCCCGCGGCCGCGCACATCGTCCACAAAACGGAAATAGGCATCGGGGTTGAAGAAATACTGGGTAATCGCCGAATCGGCACCGGCCTTCACTTTGCGCACAAAATGGTTGATGTCGTCCTCCGCGCTGCGCGCCTGCGGGTGGAATTCGGGATAGGCCGCCACTTCGATGTGGAACCAATCGCCGAAATCGCGGCGGATCAGCGCCACCAATTCGTTGGCGTAACGCAGACCGGAACTGCCCGCGCCCATGCCGGAAGGAATGTCGCCGCGCAGCGCCACAATGTGGCGGATATTCATGTTCTTATAGGTATGGAGAATCTCCAACAACTCGGCTTCGTTCATGCCCACACAGGGCAGGTGCGGTGCCGCCGCCGTGCCTTCGGCCATGATGTCGCCCACCGCCTGCAGCGTGCCTTCGCGGGTAGAGCCGCCCGCGCCCGAGGTACAGGAAAAAAATTCCGGCCGGTATTGGCGCAGCTGTTTGCGGGTAATCTTCTGCTTCTCCCGCCCTTCGGGGGTGCGGGTGGGGAAAAATTCAAAACTCAGGGTATTTTTTTTCATCATCTACATTCCGTGCCGAGAGCGGAACAGTAACGTTTCCGCGCGTTTTCCGCAATCGCCGCACCCTGAAAAATCTGCACCAATCCATGAATGCGATTCATAAAACCAACATCTCATTCCGCGGCATTATTCCGCGGCATTCCGCGCCGCCCGCCGGGCGTTCAGGCAGCCTATCCACACAGGCTGCCGACTCGGCGTATAATGCGTCCTTCCACACAGCGGATTTTGCAGGCGGTATTGGCGGCAGTACCGCCTGCAAAATCCGATTTTCAGGAATCCACAGCATGCAGATTGCCAATCAAATCCGGCCGGCCGACGCAAGCGCCCGGCCGCCCGAAACCATACTCGTCAATATCACGCCGCAGGAAACCCGCGTCGCCCTCCTGGAAGACAATAAGGTGTGCGAACTGCACATCGACCGCAACAGCGGCCACGGCCTGGTGGGCAATATTTATCTGGGCGTGGTGCGCCGCGTGCTGCCCGGCATGCAGAGCGCCTTCATCGACATCGGCTTGGAGCGCGCCGCCTTTTTGCACATTGTCGATTTATTGGAGCAGCGGCAGAAACCCGAAGAAACCCAGCGCATCGAACACATGCTGTTTGAGGGGCAAACCCTTTTGGTGCAGGTCATCAAAGACCCGATCAACAGCAAAGGCGCGCGGCTCTCCACCCAGATTTCGCTGGCCGGCCGTTTTCTGGTGTATCTGCCGCAAGACGGCCACATCGGCGTGTCCCAGCGCATCGAAGACGAAAACGAGCGCAACGAATTGCGCAGCCGCCTGCAAAACCTGCTGCCGGCGGAAGGCAATCAGGGCTACATCATCCGCACCAGCGCGGAAAACGCCACCGATGAAGAGCTTCAAGCCGATGTCGACTACTTGGGCAAACTGTGGCAAAACATCCAGCACCAGGCCAAAACCAGCCCGCCCGAAACCATGCTCTACCGCGACCTGCCGCTGAGCCTGCGCGTGCTGCGCGATATGTTTCATGCCGGTACCGAAAAAATCCTGATCGACTCGGCCGAAAACCACGCCCAAATGCTGGGCTTCGCCCGCCAATATGTGCAGGGTGCCGCCGACATCATCGAGCATTACCACGGCGACAAACCGCTGTTCGAGCTGTATGCGGTGGAGCAGGAAATCAATCTGGCGCTGCAGCCCCGCGTCAACCTCAATTTCGGCGGCTACTTAATCATCGAAGCCACCGAAGCGATGACCACCATAGACGTGAACACCGGCGGTTTCGTCGGCTCGCGCAATTTCGACGAAACCATTTTCAAAACCAATTTGGAAGCCTGCCACGCCATCGCCCGCGAATTGCGTTTGCGCAATCTGGGCGGCATCATCATCATCGACTTCATCGACATGGCCGGCGAAGAACACCGCCAGGCCGTACTGGCCGAACTGGCCAAAGCGCTCAGTTTCGACCGCACCCGCGTCACCCTCAACGGCTTCACCAGCCTCGGCCTGGTGGAGCTCACCCGCAAACGCGCGCGCGAAAACCTCAACCACATCCTGTGCGAGCCTTGTCCCGCCTGCAAAGGCCGCGGCCGCATGAAAACCGCGCAAACCGTGTGCTACGAAATCCAGCGCGAAGTGGTACGCGAAGCCCGCCGTTTCGACGCGCGCGAATTCCGCATCCTCGCCGCCCCGCCGGTGATCGACCTCTTCCTCGACGAAGAATCGCAATCGCTGGCCATGCTGATCGACTTCATCGGCAAGCCGGTTTCCCTGGCGGTGGAAAACAGCTATACGCAGGAACAATTCGATATCGTCTTGTTATAAGCCCCGTCTGCCGCAGGCTACCTGAAACAACAAGCGGCCTGAAACCCGAAACCGTTTGCTCCCACCATCAAGGAAGCGCCGATGAACCCGCCATGCTGCCATGCCCTGCTTGCCGACCGCGAAGACAAAATCCTCAGCCAAAGCCAAGACTTCTGTGTCAAACTGCTGCAACACCACCGAATTGCCCATTAAACCCACCCGCCCACCGACATGACCCTACCCGATTACGAACACAGCCGCACCCTGTGGCAAACCATACTTGCCGAGACCCACGAAGCCGCCGCCGGCGAACCCATGCTGGCCAGCTTTCTGCACCAAACCGTACTGCGCCACAGCAGCCTCGACCGCGTGCTGGCCTTCCACCTTTCCAGCAAACTGGCCAGCCCGGTAATGGACAGCCGCGCCCTGTATGAAATCTTCTTCCAGTCGCTCAACAGCGACACCCGTATTTCCAAAGCCATGCAGGCCGACATCATCGCCCACTACCAGCGCGACCCCGCCTGCGACGCCTACCACCAGCCCCTGCTTTACTACAAAGGCTTCCACGCCGTACAGGCCCACCGCATCAACCACTGGCTGTGGCAGCACGGCCGCAAAACCCTGGCCTATTTCCTGCAAAACCGCGCCTCCGAAGTGTTCGGTGTCGATATCCACCCCGCCGCCCGCTTCGGCTACGGCATCATGGTCGACCACGGCACCGGCCTGGTGGTGGGCGAAACCGCCGTCTTGGGCAACGATATTTCCATCCTGCACGGCGTCACCTTGGGCGGATCCGGCAAAGAAAGCGGCGACCGCCACCCGAAAATCGGCGACGGCGTGATGATCGGTGCCAACGCCTCGATTTTGGGCAACATCCGCGTGCACGAATGCGCCAAAATCGGCGCCGGCAGCGTGGTGGTGGAAGACGTGCCCGCCCACACCACCGTGGTCGGCGTACCTGCCCGCGCCGTCGGCCAGTCTTCCGCCCGCCCGTCCGACGACATGGACCAAAGCCTGCGGGCTTGATCCCGGCCCGCAAGCAGGGGCGCACGCGCCAAGTGCAAAACGCCCTGCAACACACCACGCCCGAACAGGCCGCCACCCTCTACCGCCAGCACCAAAAAGACAACCCATCCCTGCTGCACACCCTAAACCAACAGGAAGCCGCCTTTCTCGCGCACAGCTATCACAGCATGATGGAATACGACGCGGCAAGCGACAATTATCTGCCCAATGCCGAATTGCAGGAAAAACAGCGCCAACTGGCTGCTCTGGGTTTGCAATACGAACGGCGAAGGCATCATCATGATTACGGTGCTGCCCGACTACCTGCGCCTGTTCGGCGCCTGTCTGCCCGCCGACGAACACGATTTCCTGCACTTACAAACCAAACGTGAGCGGCCGGCCGCCGAAGATGCCGGCTTGGCCGTGAGCTGGGATCAATTGGGCGGCCGCCTGCATGCCTGGGAAAACTGGTTGCAACGCCACCCCGACAGCCCCAGACAAGCAGAAGCCGCCTGCTGCCGGATGTCAAACAGTCTTGGCAGGCATTTGCCCAAGCCCTCCCCCAAAGCGATACCACCCGCCTAATCCAATTGCTGCTGGCCGAGCCGCGCCTCACTCCGGCCGTGCCGCAAAAACATCCGGGCAGCCTCCATCAGGCTTTAGAAGCCTGCCTCACACCGCCAGAATAAAACACAGCAAAAAAGGGCGAACCGATGCAGCCCCTTTTTTGTATCCGGCGCTTAGGGCGTGTTGTCATAATGCTTGCGAAGCAGTTTTTTGAGGCAAAATCTGCAAATGCAAGGCAAAAAGCGCAGCAAGATTGAACATCTTGCGAGCATTTTTAACGCCGCAGATGCGGGGTTTGACCAAAAATACCGCCGCAACGCTTTGTGACAACACGCCCTAGATGTATAGTCCCGCCATTATCTGGCATGGATTTATTCTAAAGCGTTCAGGCTGGTCATTCCACTGTTTGCAGATG
>JAUMZB010000044.1 GCA_030528345.1 Eikenella sp. | reverse complement strand
GCGAACACGGCGGCAACGTTATCATCGCCGACACCCCCGACAAAGTCGCCGCCTGCAAAGAATCCGTTACCGGCCAATATCTCAGCGGCAAAAAAGCCATCGCCGTGCCGTCTGAAAGAACGCCCGTCAACCCCGAAAAAATGCTCGTCCTCAAAGGCGCACGCGGCAACAATCTCAAAAACGTTACCCTCGAGCTGCCGCTCGGCCTCATCACCTGCATCACCGGCGTATCCGGCAGCGGCAAATCCACCCTGATTAACGACACCCTCGCCAAAATCACCGCGCGAGAGCTCAACCGCGCCCACGAAGAACCCGCGCCCTACGACGACATCACCGGCCTCGAACACCTCGACAAAGTCATCAACGTCGACCAATCCCCCATCGGCCGCACGCCCCGCTCCAACCCCGCCACCTACACCGGCCTCTTCACCCCCATCCGCGAACTCTTCGCCGGCGTACCCCTCGCCCGCGAACGCGGCTACAACGTCGGCCGCTTCTCCTTCAACGTCAAAGGCGGCCGCTGCGAAGCCTGCCAAGGCGACGGCGTGATTAAAGTAGAAATGCACTTCCTGCCCGACGTTTACGTGCCCTGCGAAGTGTGCCACGGCAAACGCTACAACCGCGAAACCCTGGAAGTGCAATACAAAGGCAAAAACATCAGCCAAGTGCTCGACATGACCGTAGAAGAAGCCCGCGAATTCTTCGATGCCGTGCCCACCGTATCCCGCAAACTGCAAACCCTGATGGACGTAGGCCTGGGCTACATCCGCCTCGGCCAATCCGCCACCACCCTCTCCGGCGGCGAAGCCCAACGCGTCAAACTCGCCCTCGAACTCTCCAAACGCGACACCGGCCGCACCCTCTACATCCTAGACGAACCCACCACCGGCCTGCACTTCGCCGACATTGCCCTGCTGCTGGAAGTCATAGGCCGTCTGAAAGGCAAAGGCAACTCGATTGTGATTATTGAGCATAATCTTGACGTTATAAAAACCGCTGATTATATTGTGGACTTGGGGCCGGAAGGCGGTAATGGTGGAGGGCGGATTATTGCTAAGGGTAGCCCCGAGGAAGTGGTTAAGGTTGGGAGGAGTTATACGGGGAAGCATTTGAAGGATATAGTATCATTAAAAAATTGAGCTCTAATGAGAATAACCCAAGGATATTAAAATGGAAACTAAATACGAAACAATAAAAAAGCAGGCTTTTGACTTAAGTAACGATTCTGTTAAATATTATGTTACCGTAATGAATGCAGATGAGTTATTCAAACTATCAACAGTTTCTCGTGCCGATGAAGATCCCACTACTGGTTATCAACGTCTTTTAAATGAAAAAAGGGCAAAAGATATTGCAGAATACATTGACGCAGGAAATATTATTCCGGGAGCAATTATTTTAAGTGCTCAGAAAAATGCAGAAATTAATTTTGATTCAAACAAAAATGAGATAAATATAACTGCTCATCCAAATTCTTTTTTTGTAATTGATGGACAGCACCGTTTATACGGAATGAAAAAAGCATCTAACGATATCAGTGTTCCTGTTTGCATTTTAGTTGGTTTAAACCTGCAACAAGAAGTACAATACTTTCTTGATATCAACTCCAATCAAAAAGGTGTACCCAAAACATTACGTATTGAATTGATGAAATTCTTATCCGAACCTGACTCTATTGACTCTATAAGAAATACACTATTTAAACAACTGAATAATGACAATGACTCTCCACTCTTTGGAAAATTAAGTGCCACTTCATCCACACCAGGTAAATTATCTTTAGTTCCATTTCAAAATGCACTTGACCCATTACTAACAACAGGAACTCTCGGAACTTATGAATTCGATACAAAAAAGAAAATATTAATTAACTTTTTAAGTGCAGTAAAATCTTGGCTTCTTGAAGCAGAAGGCAATAGTAATAAACTATATACATCAGCATTTTTTCAAGCTATTTTTAAAATATTTGAGAAAGCATGCTCGTTAACATTAGCTCATTTCCAAAACTACCAACAGGAATCATTTGAGAAAATTTTGAAAGAAATGCCAACATTAGATTTTGAACAGCACACAGGCTCTAATGAGCAAGCCATTTCAAGGTTAGCAGCTGAGCTTTCAAATCTACTAGACATAGCAAATCACAAATTAGGAACACCTAGTGGGTTGGTTTAGGAATGCATAAAATTATAAAAAATAAAATAGAAAGTAACTTAAATTGCTACCTAATGAAAAATTATATCAGAGACTTTGAGCCAAATCTTAACAATATTCTGAAAAAATCTTTACGGCTTATGACTTCTGGGCATAGTGAAAAGAATTTTTTCATTATAAAATTAAGTCGTTATGATTTTAACGATTCTCTTTGCAATGACTTCTTCTATAACTATAAGAGGATTCAAAATCATAAATTAAATTTAACAGCACTTTTAGAAAACAAAAAAACTCATCCAGCATGGATAATAGTAACTGCATATTATGCTTGTTATTATATGGCACTAGATCTAAATCGATTAATGGGAAACTTTCTAATAACATTTCAAGAAAGAGAACTTAATGAAATATTTAATGAAATTAAATTTGACAACCATATTCCTTTAAACAACCCCGCTTCATCTTTTAACGCCAGAGTATCCATCAATACCGACAACGAAATAGAAATAAAATTTTCAATAGCCTCTGGAAAAAGTCATTTATTAGTATGGAATTATATGAATGACAATTTTTTCAAAAAAGACGACAGGAAGCATTCTAATTATTTAACTGAAATGGAATATGTATCGAGTATCTTGACTGGTAGAAACAGATGGATTTCTCCTAGTCAAGTTCGAAATAAATGGAATTATCAAGAACCTAATCTATATGATGAAAATGGAATTACATTAAGTAAATCTTTCCTTGCCAACTTAGAGAACAACAAAAAAGCATATAAATGGATACAACGTCGAAAATTAGACCCAAGTGATGAAAATCATGCTTCCAGTCTGGCCTTCTTATATCATTATCTCTCGCATAGTATTGATTACTTATATACAGAATATTTCAATAGTTTCAAACAATCATAGTTCCAATAATTCAGTAGATTAATCCAAGGCAGTCCAAGCTACACAAGCTTCTTAGCTTAAATCTCTGCCTTCAAAGCCGTCTGAAACCTCCCTTTCAGACGGCTTTGCTTTCCCCATCACGCTACCTGAAACCCCGCTCCATCTGCCCACCACCCCGCAAATCCCCTACAATACCGCCCTTTCCCCTCTTTTCAGGTAGCCTCCGATGACTGCTCCGATGAACTGGGCGCAACTGCTCAGCACCAAACGTTTTAAAGCCCACAACGGCGAATGGGTGGCCACGGTAACGCCGTCGAGCCAGGAAGGCGCGGATGCGCTGCGCACGGATTTCCATATCGATTACGACCGCGTGGTGTTTTCCGGCGCCTTCCGCCGTTTGGGGCGCAAAACGCAGGTGCACCCGTTTGCCGAGCACGACCACACCCACAACCGCCTTACCCACAGCGTGGAGGTGGCCAGCGTGGGGCGCAGCCTGGGCAACCGCGTGGGCGTGATGATGGCGAAAGGCGGTTTTCTGCCGCCGGGCAACACCCCTTCCGACATCGGCGCGGTGGTTCAGGTAGCCTGTTTGGCGCACGATATGGGCAATCCGCCTTTCGGCCACACCGGCGAAGACGCTTTGCGCGAATGGTTCCGCGATCCCGCCCATGCAGGCTACCTGAAAGGCTTAAGCGACACCGAGCGGCGCGATGTGCAAACCTATGAAGGCAACGCGCACAGCCTGCGCCTGCTGGCGAGCTTGGAAATGTACCGCAACCGCGGCGGCATGCGGCTCACCGCCGCTTCCATCGGCGCGCTGATGAAATACCCGTGGACCACTTCCGACCCCAAGGGTTGGAAAAAATTCAATATCTACCAAACCGAGCTGCCTTTTATCGAGCAAGTGGCGCAGGAATTGGGGCTACCTGAAACCGCGCCCCATCATTGGCTGCGCCACCCGCTCTCTTATCTGATGGAGGCGGCGGACGACATCTGCTATGCGCTGTTGGATTTGGAAGACGCGGTGGAATTGGAATTGCTGCACGAATTGGAAGTGGAAAATATTTTGCAGGGCATCGCCCATGTGGACACCGTGTGGCAGGAGCAATCGCCGCGCCAGCGCTGCGCCATGCTGCGCGGCATTGCCATCGGCCGCGCCATCGACGACATGGCGCAAACTTTTATGATGCACCAATCGGATCTGCTCAACGGCCAATTCCGCGGCAAAGACCTGCTGGCGCTGTGCAGCCCCGAAGTGCAGGACACTTTGGAACAAGCCAAAGAGCTGGCGCGCACCCGCGTATTCCGCCACCAAAGCAAGCTGATGACCGAAATCGCCGCCTTCCCCTGCATCGGCTCGATACTCAACCTCTTGGTGCCGGCCGCTTTTGCCTACATCACCGAAAAACGGGTTAGCCCGCGCCAATCTTTGGCTTTGGAGCTGCTGCGCGACGAGCCGATTGGCGAACACGATTCGCTGTATCTGGCCTATATGAAGATTCTCGATTTTGTCGGCGGCATGACCGACAACGCCGCCGCCCGCCTGGCGCGGGAGGTGTCCGGCATCGGCATGCTGTAAGGGCTGACTGGTAAAACTGCACAAAGATCACGTTTAAACGGGGAGCTGTGAAGTTTTTTCTTTTTCAAAACATCATGTTCAAAAAATGCCATCAAGCAGCGCTTGCCCAAACCCGAAAACTTCCCTATGATGCGCGCTTCTTGATTTTCAGCACTCAGAGCAGCGCTGATTCAATACAGCGCACCCGTAGCTCAGTTGGATAGAGTATCTGGCTACGAACCAGAGGGTCGGGCGTTCGAATCGCTCCGGGTGCGCCATGAAACATCCGCGCCCATCGTCTAGCGGTTAGGACATCGCCCTTTCACGGCGGTAACCGGGGTTCGATTCCCCGTAGGCGTGCCACATTCCCTATCCCCTGCACCAGCTTGCAGGGGATTTTTTATGCCTGCCGTTTGCGGCAGCCGCATAGCATGGCAGGCGAAGCTCGGCCGCTTGCTCAAGATTTTTTCTCCTGCGCCTAGACTTTTTGCTTGCAAAAACGTTTTCTTTTGTGTAAATTTGCATACAAACGAATACAAAAGGAGGCAGCATGCCCGGCCACACCCGCATTCCCCTCAGCGTCCGCATCGACCAGGAAGATGCCGATTTTATCGCCGCCCTCAAAATAGAAGGCGCCGCCACCCCTTCTGAAAAAATCCGCGAGCTGCTCAAACAGGCCAGGCTCTCGCACAACCAAGCACACGATTACGCCCATGTGCTCAGCAATATGGAGCGTTTTCTGCACACGGCCAAACACCAAATTTTATACAGCGAAAAAGAGCTGGGCGTACACTCCGCCATTTTGGCGCGCCTGTTCGAGCTGCTGCCCGATTTGGTGGCCACCGCCGCCGACATCGCCCCCGATATCGACCGCCACGCCCTGCAGCAACACGAACACCGCGTGATGCAACGCATTGCCCGCCTCAGCGAAGCCGTGCTGCAACTGGCCGTGGCCGGCCACGGCAGCGCCTACGACGACGCCGTATTCAAACAACTGGACAACACCCTGCAACTGGCGCACATTATCCGCAGTCGGCAAACGTAACGGATGAGACCTTTGCAAAACCCCCAGATGTGGATGCAGTTCAAGGCGTAGCAGCGCAGCGAACGTGAACGCCGGGAATCCCCGTGGGACAGACATATCATACAGATAGGCAAGTGAGCGGGCAGTACCCATAGGGCATAAACGCACAACGCAGAAATGCGCCTCAGATGGGGGGTTGGCAAAGGTCTCAGGCTGCCCCCAACACTTTCAGGTAGCCCAAACCGCGCAAAACCGCAGGCTACCTGAAACCCCCTCCGCCCAACCATGTCTTTAAATAAGGAGCAATCATGAGCGAAACCTTAACCCGCCGCGTCGGCCGCCTGGTGAGCGGCGGCTTCCACGCCGTTATCGACGCCGCCGAAAATCTGGCACCCGAAGCGCTGATGAACGAAAACATCCGCGAAATCGAACGCACCATAGAAGAAGTACGCGCCGAATTGGGTCAAGTGCTGGCGCAAAAACACCTGGCCGGCAAAAAAATGGCCGACGAAAGCAACCGCCACGAAGCCCTAGCCGAACAAATCCAAACCGCCGTGGCCGCCGGCCGCGACGATTTGGCCGAAAGCGGCATTGCCGAACAAATGGACATCGAAGCGCGGCTGCCGATATTGGAAAACAGCATCGCCGACTGCGCCGCGCAAGAAAAAGAACTGGAAGGCTTTATCGCCGCCCTGCAAGCCAAAAAACGCGAAATGCACACCCTGCTGCAAGATTGGCAAGCCGCACAACAAAACCCCGGCGGCGGCGCAGCCGGCAGCGGCAGCCGCCTGAGCCAAGCCGCCCGCCAGGCCGAACACAGCAGCAACAGCTTCGAGCGCATTCTGCGCCGCCACGGCGGCCCCGGCCTCCACAGCGCCGATGCCGCCCAAGCGGCCAAGCTGAAAGAATTGGAAGAGCTCAGCCGCCAAAACCGCATTCGCGAACGCCTGGCCGCCTTGAAGGCCGAAAAATAACAACCGGCCGGCTTTCAGGTAGCCCGTTCGGCCACAGCAGGTAACACCAAGAACGAAAGAAAGCCCGTGCAGGCTACCCGAACACCACCACCCATTGCCACCCGCCACAGGAGGCCGCCATGTGGACCTTAATCAACGCCCCCGAAACCCGTATTTTCGGCATCGCCATCGCCCTGATGCTGATGTTGGGCGTGCTGGAAATTCTCTCCCTGCTGCTGGGCGGCATCAACGACTGGATAGACGGCCTGCTGCCCGACAGCCTCACCGAAACCGCCCATGCCGAAGTCGGCCTGGATACGGCCGATGCCGGCGCCGTGGTGCGCTTCCTCAGCTGGCTGTATGTGGGCAAACTGCCGCTGCTCATGCTGATGGTGGTGTTTTTGTGCGTTTACGGCCTGGCCGGCTATTTGCTGCAAGGCGCCGTGCACGCGCTCAGCGGAGGCTACCTGAACGGCTGGCTGGCCGCCGCAGCCGCCTGGCTGCTGTCGCTGCCCGCCGTGCGCGCCTGCGCCGCCCTGCTCTACCGCATTCTGCCCAAAGACGAAACCACCGCCGTGTCGCAACACAGCCTGGTCGGCCGCGTCGGCACCGTGGTGCTGGGCGAAGCCCGCCCCGGCAGCCCCGCCCAAGTGCGCATCAAAGACCGCCACGGCCAACAACACTATGTGCTGGCCGAGCCAGACGGCGACACCGTGCTCCACCAAGGCCAAGCCGTGCTCTTGGTGTCGCTGGAAGGCAACCGCTTCAAAGCCATCGCCAACCCCAGCGGCAGCTTGGTGGATTGAGGGCTATGCCAATAAATACCGGCTTCGCCAAAGCCGGTTGCTGATAAAAACGGGGTTTCAGGTAGCCTGAACCTAAATTCGGAAAGCATGATCCATGTCCCGACGAAAAGCACACCCAAGCCGCTCACGGCACCGGCAACGCTTGCCGGCACCACCCGGCATAAGGCGCTTGGGAACTGCTGTGCTTTATTTGAATGCGTGGGGCGATACCTTCTTGATGCCGCTGCTGAGTTTATTGCTGAGTATGCTGTTGGGATTGATGCTGCTGGTTTTGTGCCAATGGGGTTTGGGCTGGCGCTTTGAGCAGGCTTGGCAGTGGTGGCCTTTATTTGCCGTATATTGGCTGTGGCAAACCTAGGGCTGGTGGTTTGGCCTGACCTGCCGCCGCTTTGCCCAAATTCAAAACGGCACGTTCCGGCTATACGGCGCATTTGGTCGCATCCGCTGCCAAGGCCGCATCAGCGAACACCGTTGCCGCCATTTCGGCAGCGGCCCGCAATACCTGAGCATCGAAGCCCCAAACGGCCGTATCCGCCGCTTTGCCCTACATTTATGCCGCAACCGTTATGCCTTGGTACGCGATTTGTTTTCCACAGATGGCCAAGAATGCCTGCGTCAAGAAGGCGAACAGATGCGCGAGGAGCTTGCCCAAACGCGCTCCGCCCGCCAATACCGCCTGCTCCATATTTATGGATTGGCAGTATTTATTCCCCTTATCTGCATCAGCGCACTGCAAGCACTCACACAGCCGTTTTTCAGCCTTCGCCCGCTGGATACAGCATGGTATATCGGTTGTACGGCTGCCATTTTGCTGATCTTGCCTCTTGCGCTCAGCTACCGCCGCAGCTTCCGCCACTTCCGTTGGCTGAATTTGCCCGCCCACCACTATTGGCGGCAAAACCGCTGGGGCAATCTGGCCGCAGAAGCGCTGTATGCGGTGCGCTACCTGATGCTGACGGCAGCATTGATGGCCGCTTACAGCCTGTTTCTCACCTACAATCTGGCCTGCTTAAGCCTCATCGGCACCCCTTATGAAACCAGCCATGCTCATCTGCATGCCGAAAACAGGGCAAGCTGCTCCCGCGGGCGTTTCCAGCCAAGCACTTGGGAAATCACGGTCAGTATGCCCGCACACCGACAACAGTTTGACGGCGCTTGGTGCAGCATGATCCGGCAGCAGCACGCCCTTGCCCCGTCAGGCAGGCACATCGTTTATCTGCGAGAAAGTATGCTGGCGCAGGAATTGCGCTTTGCTCCGCCTTAAATACCTTTATGCTTGCAAGCCCAACCGCCCAAAAGCGGCGGCATCATTCATTCCATCTCAACACATAAGAAAGGAAAAACCCATGGGTTTATTCGAAATCCTGATCATTGCCGGCGTGGTGCTGGCCGGTTTGGCCGTGCTGGGGCTGATCCTCACCCGCCTCTACCGCCGCGCCAGCAAGGAAGTGTCGTTTGTGCGCACGGGCTTCGGCGGCGAGAAGGTAATCATGAACGGCGGCGCTTTGGTGCTGCCGGTGTTGCACGAAGTGATTCCGGTGAATATGAACACGCTCAAGCTGGAGGTGCGCCGCGCCGAAGAGCAGGCGCTGATCACCAAAGACCGCATGCGGGTGGACGTCACCGCCGAATTTTATGTGCGCGTCAAGCCCACGGCGGAGAGCATTGCCACCGCGGCGCAAACCCTGGGCATGAAAACCATGTCGCCGGAGCAATTGAAAGAATTGGTGGAAGGCAAGTTTGTCGATTCCCTGCGGGCGGTGGCCGCCGAAATGGCGATGGAAGAGCTGCACGAAAAGCGGGTGGATTTTGTGCAAAAAGTGCAGCAGGCGGTGTCGGAAGATTTATACAAAAACGGCTTGGAGCTGGAAGCGGTGTCGCTCACCGGGCTGGATCAAACCGACTTCCGCTTTTTCAACCCGCAAAACGCCTTTGATGCCGAGGGCTTGACCAAGCTCACCGAAACCATCGAAATCCGCCGCAAAAAGCGCAATGAAATCGAGCAGGAAACCGATTTGGCCATTCGCAACACCAATCTGAATGCCGAACAGCAACGCCTGCAAATCGCCCGCGAAGAAGAATACGCCAAGCTGGAGCAGGCACGCGAAATCGCCCTGCGCCGCGCCGAGCAGGAGGCCAGCATTGCCGAGCAGGAAGCGGCGAAAAAACGCGAGGCGGAAGAAGCGCAAATCGCCGCCGCCCGCGAAGTGGATCTGAAGCGCATTTTGGCCGAGCGCGACATCAAAAACGAAGACATCCGCAAGGCGCAGGTGGTGGAGCAGGCCGAAGTAGAACGCCGCAAAACCATCGAATTGGCCGAGCAAGACCGCGCCATTGCGGTGGCGCAGCGCTCGAAAGCCGAGGCGGAGGCGCGTGCCGAAGCCGAAACCGCCAAGGTCAACGCCGAGCGCGACATCAAAGCCGCCCAAGTGGAAAGCCAAAAAGCCATTCAGCTGGCCGAGCAGCACCGCGCCATTGTGGTGGCGCAAAAATCACGCGAAGAATCGGAAGCCAAGGCCGAGGCCGACAAAGCCCGCGCCGCCGCCGTGCGCGAAGAAGAAAGCGTGATCACGGTGCGCGAAACCGAACGCGCCGAACGTGCCAAAGCGGTGGAGCTGATTGCCGCCGCCGAAGCGGCGCAGAAAGAGGCGATTGCCGTTACCGTGGCCGCCGAAGCCGAGAAACAGGCCGCGCAAGACCGCGCCGAGGCCATTCGCATTGCCGCCCAGGCCGAAGCCGAGCAGGCGCGTTTGCAGGCCCAGGGCGAGGCAGACGCCAAAATGCTGCTGGCGCAGGCGCAAGAGCAGCAATACCGCGTGGATGCCGAAGGCACGCGCGCCGTCAATGAGGCGGCCAATGTGTTGAGCGTGGAGCAGGTGGAAATGCAGGTGCGTCTGGCCTTGTTGCGCCATCTGCCCGACATTATTCGCGAATCGGTGAAACCGATGGAGCAAATCGAAGACATCAAGATTTTGCAGGTAAACGGCTTAGGCGGCGGCTTGAACGGCGGCGGCACGGGCGAACCGGCAGCAGGCCAGCCGGCCAGCCTGCCAGACCAAATGGTAAACAGCGCCCTGCGCTACCGCAGCCAAGCCCCGCTGGTGGACAGCCTGCTCAAAGAGCTCGGCCTCAACGGCGGCGACCTCAACGGCCTCACCCAAAGTTTAAGCCAGCCTTTGGCAGAGCCGCGCGCCGAACATGATTAAGCCGCACGCCGGGCTATCTGAAAGCGTTTCAGGTAGCCTTTCTCCCGCCCTGCCTCATGCCCGCGCCTTCGGCTTGAGTTTGGCCATGGTATTTGCCTGCCTGTTTGCGCTGTTTTACGGCACGGCCAATGCCCTCAGCGCCTTCACGCCCTGGCAGATCCGCCCCGCCCTGCCCTTTGAAGCCGCCATTCCCCTGCTGCCGACTTGGGCGGCGGTGTATCTGTCTATGCCGCTGATGCTGCTTTGGGGCATATGGCGGCTGGAATGGACAGCGCAATGGCGGCTGTTTGCCGTCTTGCTCGCCGAATTGCTCGCCGCCTGCCTGTGTTTCGTGCTGCTGCCGGTTGACACCGCCTTTCCGCCGGCCGAAACAGCCGGCTTCTGGCAGCCGCTCCATCAATTCGCCGTGGCTTTGGCGCTGGAGCGCAACCACCTCCCTTCCCTGCACATGGCTTTTGCGCTTACTGCCGCCCTTGCCTTGCAAGCCGTCTTGCCGCCCGCCGGGCGTCTGTTGGTTTGGTGCTGGGCGGCGCTCATCGGCCTCAGCACCCTGTTCACCCACCAACACCACCTGCTCGATTTGGCCGCCGGCATGGTCTTGGCCGCAGCGGCCTGGCACATTGTGCCGCCTTATGCCTGCCGGCCGCACCATTTGCGCCGAATCCGGCTGATCTGGCTGCTGCTCGTCAACCAATGGGTGTTTGCCCGCCGACATCTGCGCTACGGTCGGATCAGCCTGCTGCTGGCCGTGCAGTGCCTGATCCGCCCCCGTCGCGGTTGGCTGTTGATGCGCGGTTTTGTGTTTCTGCAAGCCGTGGACGATGTGATGGACGGCGACCGCCAAACCCAAGAAGCGCCTGCCGACCTGGCCGAACGGCTGATCACGGCATGGCAGCAAGGCCGTTTCGATAAAGCAGACGACTGGCAACTATTGGCCGCCGCCTTTTACGACGGCCTGCGCCACACCGCCGACCCCGATGCCGCCCGCCGCGAAGCCGCCGAACTGCTCGGCGTGATGCGTGACGACCGCTGGCGTGCGGAACAGGCCGCCGTTTGGCCGGCCGCCGCCATTCAAGCCCAACACCGCCGCACCTTCGGCCTCTCGCTCAATCTGCTGCTGGCCGCGCTGGACTCGCCTCTGCGCGCGCAAGCGATTCCCGAACTGGTTGATGCCCTAGGCTGGTGCTCCACTATGCGCGACCTGCGCGAAGACCTCGCCGCCGGCATCATCAATATACCCGACGACATCTGGCGGCAACTGCCCGCCGATCCGCGCCAAGACTCTTCTGCGCTACAGCATCCCGCCCTCAGCCAATGGCTGCGGCAGGAGCGGCAACACGCCCTGCAACTGCTCGACCGCCTGGCACAACGGCAGCACCAATGGGCGCACGACCCCGCCGGCGCCCGCATGGTGCGCCTCTTTGCCCGCTCCGTGCGCCGCTTTGCCGGCCGCCGTTTCCAGAGCCGCTACCCGTGGCTGGCAGACGAAACCGAATAAGCGGCAACGGCAGCACTCGGTTCTGTCGTGCCCGCAGGCTACCTGAAACCCGCTCCTGAGCATTCGATCCAAGCCGCGTCAGGGCGATAACGGCAGCCGTAACCGGAATGAAAACCCAAACCCTGTTTTCAGGTAGCCCGAGACCTTATTGCAGCCCGCTTTCAGGGTCTTGACAAGTTCAAGATTTTGGAAACGGGATTTTTATTGCCAAATGAAAGGGCTTTCATATACCAATACAACAATCAAATTTATCCATGCATAACCTTGGCTTTTCAGGGTTCGTGCGTGCGCATCTTCGTCTCACTCAGCCAACAGCATAGCGCCTGCGTGGATACCTTCTCTTTCGATGATGTCGGCTCTACCGCCGAATTCGTCCAACACTTCACCCGCAACAAAGCCGAACGCATGGCCCACGATCCGGACGTGCCGTTTTATGACGAGGTCGATTTAAATCTTTGCCCCGATAAGGCTGCCTGCCCCCAAACAACACCGGCAATCCGCTCTGCCGGCAACAAAAAAAGCAGGAGTTGCCTCCTGCCGCCATCCTGCCGCGCCGCCTGCATCTCAAATTTCTTCGGCCAGCAAGCGCCCCACCTCGTCCGCCTCCCGAACGGTGCGGATCCGTTCAAACAATCTCCCTGCCTGCGGGCGCACTTTTTTCATCATGCCCAGCCACTGTTTCAGGCGAGCCACTGCGTATTTGCCGTTTTCCTCTTTGCTGCGGCACAAACCGAAAAACTGGCGCATCCACGCCTGCTCCTCGGCAAAATCCGCCGCCGCCGGCGGCAGGCCGCGGTTATGGCGGGCAATCTGGCGCGCCAGATCAGGCACCATTACCGCACCGCGCCCCAACATCACATCATCACAGCCGCTTTCGCGGCGGATGGTCAGATAATCTTCCAAACTGAACACATCGCCGTTGGCCACCACCGGCAGTGACACCGCCTCACGGATGCGCGCCACCCAATGCCAGTGCGCCGGCGGCTCGTAGCCCTCCACCTTGGTACGCGCATGCACGGTGAGCAGTGCCGCACCGCCCGCCTCAACCGCCTG
>JAUMZB010000043.1 GCA_030528345.1 Eikenella sp. | reverse complement strand
TGTTTTCATGATTGTTGGGTTACGGTCTACGACCTAACCCAACCTACGCTTGCTAATAGAACAACAGGCTACCTGAAATGCTTTCAGGTAGCCTGTTGCTTTGCGGGCGCGGTTTACAGCAGCACTTTTTCCATGCCGCCGTTATTGGCTTTGTGCACAAAGTCGTCTTGCCATTGTTCGCCCAGCACGGTTTTGGCCATTTCGATGACGATGTAGTCGGCTTCAACGGGATTGTCGTCGCCATAGCGGCTCAAACCCTGCAAACAGGCGGGGCAGGAGGTGAGCAGTTTTACCGGGTCGCCGTCTTGCGGCAACTGCTTGAGGTTTTTCTCGATTTCTTCCTGCTTGCGGAATTTCACCTGGGTGGCGATGTCGGGGCGTTTCACTGCAAACATGCCGCTCTCGCCGCAGCAGCGGTCGCTCAATACCACCGGTTTGCCCAACAGCTCGGCGGCCATTTGGGTGGGGTTCATGGTTTTGATCGGGCTGTGGCAGGGGTCGTGGTAGAGGTATTGGCGGCCTTGCAGGCCGTCGAGCTTTATCCCTTTTTCCAGCAGGTATTCGTGAATGTCGATGATGCGGCAGCCGGGGAAGATGTCTTCAAAGCGGTAGCCGGCCAGGCTGTCGTAGCAGGTGCCGCAGCTCACCACCACGGTTTTGATGTCGAGGTAGTTGAGGGTGTTGGCCATGCGGTGGAACAGCACGCGGTTTTCGGTAATCATTTTCTGCGCTTTGTCGTCCTGGCCGCCGGCGGCCTGCGGGTAGCCGCAGCACAGATAGCCGGGCGGCAGCACGGTTTGCACGCCCACATGGTAGAGCATGGCCTGGGTGGCGAGGCCGACCTGGCTGAACAGGCGCTCGGAGCCGCAGCCGGGGAAGTAAAACACGGCCTCCGCGTCTTCCGGCATGGCGGGGTTGCGGATAATGGGCACGGTTTTGTCGTCTTCGATGTTCAACAGCGCGCGCGCGGTTTTGATGGGCACGTGGCGCGGCAGCGGGCGGTTGATGAAGTGGACGATTTGCTCGCGCAGCGGCGGTTTGCCGAGGGTGGCGGCGGGCTCGGTTTTCTGCTTCTGGCCGCCGAGCTTGAATTTGCGGCCCATTTCGTAGCCGAAGTTTTGCAGCTTGAAGCCGGTTTCGGCCACGCTTTTGCGCAGGATTTTGATGGTGCGCGGGTCTTTGGCGTTGAGCAGGGCCATGCCGGCGGCCACAGCGGGGTGGAAACGCTGTTTGCCGGCTTTGCGCAGGTAGTTGCGGATGGCCACGGTGACGTCGCCGAAGTCGATTTTTACCGGGCAGGGTTTCACGCAGCGGTGGCAGACGGTGCAGTGGTCGGATACGTCGTGCAATTCGTCGAAATGGCGCATCGACACGCCGCGGCGGGTTTGTTCTTCGTACAAAAACGCTTCGGTCAAGAGGCCGACGCCGAGAATTTTATTGCGCGGGCTGTAGAGCAGGTTGGCGCGCGGCACGTGGGTGGAACACACGGGTTTGCATTTGCCGCAGCGCAGGCAGTCTTTCACTGAATCGGCGATTTTGCCCAAGTCCGACTGCTCCATAATCAGCGATTCGAAGCCCAAGAGCTCGAAAGAGGGCGTGTAGGCGCGGCGCAAATCCGAGCCTTTCATCAGCTTGTGGCGGTTGAAGCGGCCGTGCGGATCGACTTTGGCCTTGTAGTCCCAATAGGGCTGCATTTCTTCGTCGGTGAGAAACTCCATTTTGGTGATGCCGATGCCGTGTTCGCCGGAAATCACGCCGTTGAGACTGCGGGCGATATTCATGATGCGCGCCACCGCTTTGTGTGCGGTTTGCAGCATGTCGTAGTCGTCGGAATTGACCGGAATATTGGTGTGCACATTGCCGTCGCCCGCGTGCATGTGCAGCGCCACAAACACGCGGCCGCGCACCACTTTGGCGTGGATTTTGTCCAAGCCCTGCATGATGTTGCTGTCGGCCTGGCCGCTGAAGATTTCGGCCAGGGGCTTCATGATGTCTTCTTTTACCGACACGCGCAGGCGGAAGTCGCGCATGGTGATGAAGCAGGAATCGCCGTCCCGGCTGCCTGAAAGCGCATTCACCGCTTCGCCGAAGCGGGCGCGGTATTCGCCCAGAGGTTGGTCCAGATGGTCGAGCAGCCATTGCCAGCGCGCCTGCACGGCCTCCACATGGGCTTTGGCGTGTTCGGCGCGTTCGCCCAACAGTTCGCTGGGCGGCAGGTCGGTGCCCATTTTGTCCACCGGCAGGCTACCTGAAAGGTATTGCAGCAGGGCGTGGCACAGCTTGAGCTTGTTTTGGATGGACAGTTCGATGTTGATGCGCTCGATGCCGTCGGAGTATTCGCCCAGCCGCTCCAGCGGAATCACCACGTCTTCGTTGATTTTGAAGGCATTGGTGTGTTTGGCGATGGCGGCGGTGCGGCTGCGGTCCAGCCAGAAGGTTTTGCGCGCTTCGGGGCTGACGGCGATAAAGCCTTCGCCTGCGCGGGCGCGCGCCAGCTCGACCATGTGCTCGGCGGCGGCTTCTACGGCGGCTTCGTCGTCGGACACAATGTCGGAAATCAGCACCATCTTCGGGCGGCCTTTGCCGGCGGCCTTGGTGGCGTAGCCCACCGCGCGCACATAACGCCAGTCCAAATGCTCCAAGCCGGCCAGCTGCACCGAGGGGTGGCCGAGCAGGAAATCGCGGATTTCCACAATGGAAGGCGTGGCCTGAGCCACGGTGCCGAAGAATTCCAAACACACGGTGCACGTGTGTTTGGGCATGCGGTGCAGCACAAAGGCCACGCTGGTGATGATGCCGTCGGTGCCTTCTTTCTGCACGCCGGGCAGGCCGGCGAGGAATTTGTCGGTGACGTCTTTGCCCAAGCCGACTTTGCGGAAACGGTGGCCGGGGATTTCCAGGCGTTCGGTTTTGGCAATGGTTTCGCCGTCGTCTTTGAGGGTGTGCACGTCGAAAAGCGCCGTGTCTTCGTCGTGGATTTTGCCGAAGTTGTGGCGCACCCGCTCGACTTTCAGCCATTCGCCCTGCGGGTTGACCATTTTCCACCAGGCCAGATTGTCCAGCGCCGTGCCCCAGAGCACGGCTTTTTTGCCGCCGGCATTCATGGCCACATTGCCGCCCACGCAGGAGGCGTCGGCGGAAGTGGGGTCCACCGCAAACACCAGCTTGGCGGCGCCGGCGGTTTCTTCCACGCGGCGCGTGACCACGCCGGCGCCGCAGTGGATGACGGGGTGTTCGCCTTCCAGGCCGGGCAGCGCCACATACTGCACGCCGTGGTGACGGTCGAGTTTTTCGGTGTTGATGACGGCGCTCATGGCGTCCAACGGCACCGCGCCGCCGGTGTAGCCGGTGCCGCCGCCGCGCGGGATGATGGTGAGGTCCAGCTCGATCAGCGCGCGAACCAGCGGGGCGACTTCGGATTCTTTGTCGGGATTGATGACGACGAAGGGGTATTCCACGCGCCAGTCGGTGGCGTCGGTGACGTGGGTGACCCGCGCCAGGCCGTCGAACATGATGTTGTGCGGTTTGGTGATTTTGGCGAGGCGTTCGAGAATCTGCGCGCGTTTGAGCCGGGTGGTGGCGAAGCTGTCGGCAAAGCGGTTGACCGCGCTTTCCGCCGCCTGCACCAGGCGCAACACCTCGCTGTTGTCGTCGCGGCGTTTGTGGATTTCGTTGAGGCGGTGGCGCATTTCTTTCACCAACGCGGCCTGGCGCTCAGGGTGTTCGAGCAGGTCGTCTACCAGATAGGGGTTGCGCACCACCACCCAAATATCGCCCAAAACCTCGAACAACATGCGCGCCGAACGGCCGGTGCGGCGTTGCGCGCGCAGGGTTTCCAAGGTGTCCCATGCCGGCTCGCCCAACAGGCGGATCACGATTTCGCGGTCGGAATAAGAGGTGTAGTTGTAGGGGATTTCGCGGATGCGGGCGTTGGTGTTCATGGTGTGGTTCCGTGGAGTGTGGCGGTCTGTCGCGCGGCAAACGGATGTGCGGACAGCTTGTTATTGTGCAAGGCAGCAATTTAGTGCAAATAAGGGAAAATTTCAATGCCGAGTGCCGGTTTTTGCACGGGATTCATCGGGCTGGCTGAAAACGGTTGCAGGTAGCCTGTGGTGCGGGATAAGGCGCGTTTACGGCTGCGCCAGAATCCGTTTGGCGGCTTCCACGCCCCAATACACCGCTTCTTCAAACACGGAATAGCCGCTCAAATCGCTGTGGGCGAAATGCAGACGGGCGCCGGGGCGGCGCAGGGCCAGCAGCAGGGGATCGTTCAGGTAGCCCGGTTGGGGCACGCTCATGCCGTGGGCGCGCACGCTGATGTCCACATGCTCCACATGCCGCCAGAAGGCGCGGCCGTAGGCGGCGGTGAGGTCGCGCGCGGCGTGGTGCAGCAGTTCTTGGTCGCCGGCTGCCAAAAGCCAGCGGCGCACGTTTTTCGGGCGGTCGTGGTTGAGGGCGGTGTAGGCGGTGAAGATGGTGCGTTCGGGTTTGGCGGCGCGGATCAGTTGGTGGGTGGCCACCACATAGCCCAAGCCGCTGCCGCCGTGCACGACATTGTCCCAAGCCAAATCGCTGCCGGGTTTTTCGGCCGGGAATCGGTGCAGCACGAAGTTGGCCACCAGCCAGGGTGCGTATTCGGGCAGGGCGCGGCCAAAGCCGTAAGCGGGGGCGTCGGCGAGGATGCGCGCGCCCACCATCAGCGGCATGGCGGCCACCACCTGCTGCGCACGGAAGCGCACGGTTGCGCCGCTGAGGTTGTGGCGCAGCAGCACGGCCACGTGGTCGCCGTGTTCTTCAATCTGCAGGGCGCTGGCATTCACGGTGCAGGGCTGGTGCGCGGAAAAGGAGAAGCCTTCTGCCGGTTGCAGGCCGGCGTGGCGGCGCAGTCGGCGCGACAGGTGGGCGAGGCCGTCCGGCCAGGTGAGCACGGTGTCGTGGCCGTGGCCGCGGGCGGCAAAGTAGTGCAGGCCGGCGAAGGCGGAAACGGCGGCTATGCCTTGGCCGTAGTCGTCGCGGCAGCAGTAGTCGAGATACCAGCGCAGCGAGGGGGAGCGGTAGTTTTCGCGCTCGAGCCAGGCGGCGAAGCTGAGGCGGTCGAGTTCGCGCCAGGCGGTTTCTTGCGAAGAAAGCACCACGGGCAGGGCGAACAGTTTGCGCCCGTCTCGGCCGCGGGCGGTTTTCAATTGTTCGATGAGGGCGAAAAAGCGGCGGCTGTCGGGGTCTTCCTGCGGCAGCAGCGTGCTCTGCCAGCGGTTTTGTTGCAGCAGCCGCTCTTCGGGGGCGTGCACCAAATCGGTTTCGCGGTAGCGGCCGTCGGCCTGCAAAATGCCGAAGTCGCGCAGCATTTCGCGCACGTATTCGCTTTCTGCGGAGGGCAGGGCGAGATAGTGGGCGGCGGTGGGGGCGCCGAGGCCGTGGCGGTAGTAGCCGGCATTGTTGCCGTCGGGCTCCATGCCTTCGGCCAGCACGATGTCGCGCCGGCCGTGTTTGGCCAGATACCAGGCGGCGGAGAGGCCGGCGGCGCCGCTGCCGAGAATCAGGGTGTGGCAAGTGTGCTCGGCGCTAATATTGTGCGGCAGGCCGCCGTCGCGCAGCAAATGCCCCAAAGGCAGGCCGTGGCGGTTGACTCGCACGCCGGGCATCGGATGGAGGTGGCGGTGGCCGAACCAGGCCGCAGCGGCGGAGCCGCCCAAGGCGGCGGTGTAGGCGAGAAAGCGGCGGCGGGAAACGGACATAGGGCGGGCAAACGGCTTTCAGGTAGCCTGAGGCTGGACAGATGAAGGCCTCAGGCTACCTGAAAAGGGGCGAGGGCTAAGAAAATGCGGATAATGAACAGGTTTTAACGCATCACTTCGTTCCAATCCTGCTCGAAATAGCTGACCAGAACCTGGGTGTTCAAATGGTTCGGCTCCACCTGCCGCCGTGCCATATCGGGCGGGAAGTGGAACATTTCGGCGGCGGTGCGCGCATCGAGAAAGCGGGTGGGCACATCGAAGTGCTGCGGCAGCGGGAAGTGGTTTTCGCGGGCGGCGAGCACAAAGCCCCATTCGCCGAAAGAAGGCACATACACATGATAAGGTGCGGTGTAGAGGCCGGCCGCCTCCAGCGTCGCCACCACCGACCAATAAGCATTGGGCGCGAAATAGGGCGAGGTGGACTGCACCACCACCCGCCCCTGCGGCGCCAGATGGCGCGCCACCAGGCGGTACATGGGCACGGAATAGAGCTTGCCCAGCGAGAAATTGGCAGGGTCGGGCAGGTCGATGATGATGACGTCGAAGGTGTCGCGGTTGTTTTCCAGCCATTTGGCGGCGTCGTCGTTCACCACTTGCAGCTTGGGGTGGCTGAGCGCGCCTTGGTTGAGGCGGCTGAGGGTGGCGGACGTGGCGAAGGTGCGGGTCATGTCGGGGTCGAGATCGACCAGGGTGATGTGTGCCACCGACGGATATTTCAGCACTTCGCGCGCGGCCAAGCCGTCGCCGCCGCCCAAAATCAGCACGCGCCGCGGCCGTCCGGCCATCTGCATGGCCGGCAGCACCAAAGCCTCGTGGTAGCGGGCTTCGTCGCGCGAGGAAAACTGCAGGTTGCCGTTGAGATACAGGCGCACGTCGTCTTTCCATTGCGTGACCACCAGCCGCTGGTAGGGCGAATGGCTTTCGTACACCACGGGGTCGCCGAAATAGCTCTGTTCGGCGCGAAAAGTGATTTGGTTGGCATACGCAAAGGCCACCGTCAGTACGGTGAGCACTGCCGCACCGCGGATTTGGATGGCAGCGTAGCGCGGCAGTTGGCGGCGGAAAATCTTGGCCGTCAGCACCGCCACCGCCGCATTGAGCAGGCCGAACAACAAGGCCGAACGCGCCATGCCCAGCCGCGGCGCCAGCACCAGCGGAAACAGCAGCGACACCGCCAACGCGCCCAAGTAGTCGAAGGTGAGCACGCGCGACACCAGTTCTTTGAAGTCGGCCTGCTGCTGGTTGAGCACCCGCATCACCAGCGGAATTTCCATGCCCACCACGGTGCCCACAATCAGCACCAGCGCATAGAGCAGGGTGCGGAAGGGCGCGGCGGAGAGGCCGAAGGCCACAAACAGCAGCAGCGCCGAGAGGCCGCCGATGACGCCCACCAAAAGCTCGATTTCGATAAAGCGGGTGAGGGCGTCTTCGTCTTTGATGTAGCGGGTGAGGTGCGCGCCGATGCCCATGGCAAACAGATACAGGCCGATGATGGACGAAAACTGCAGAATGCTGTCGCCCAACAGATAGCTGGCCAGCGCCGCCATAATCAGCTCGTAGGCCAGCCCGCAACTGGCCACGATGAATACGGAAATAATCAGCGTGCGGTTGAGTTTCATGGTTTCAGGTAGCCTTGATTTCGGGCAGCCCCGGCGGCGGGCGGCGCAGAGACGGTGTCAGCGGAACCAGCCGCGCACGGCTTCCAAACCGCCGAAGCGGATGCACAAACCCGCCGCCGCCTCGGTTTTCGGCTTGGCGCGGAAGGCCACGCCCAAGCCGGCCGCCTGCAACATGGGAATGTCGTTGGCGCCGTCGCCCACGGCCAGGGTTTGCTCGCGGCGCAGGCCGAGGCGGTCGCGGTATTCGGCCAACAAGTCGGCCTTGGTTTGGGCGTCGATTAAGCGGCCGGAAAGCCCGCCGCTGAGCTGGCCGTTTTGCCAGGCCAATTGGTTGGCAAAGGCATATTCAAAGCCCAGCCGCGCGCGCAGGCGTTCGGTGAAAAAGGTGAAGCCGCCGGAAACCAGCATGAATTTCACTCCGTGCGCGCGGCATTCGGCCAGCAGGGTTTCCGTGCCCGGCGTCAATTGCAGCACTTCGTCGTACACCTGTTGCAAGGCGCTTTCAGGTAGCCCCGCCAGTAGCGCCACGCGGCGGCGCAGCGATTGTTCGAAGTCGATTTCGCCGCGCATGGACTGCTCGGTAATCGCCGCCACCTGAGCTTTCAGGCCGGCTGCGGCGGCGATTTCGTCCACGCATTCAATCGTAATCAGGGTGGCGTCCATATCGCTCACCACCAGCCCCAAATCGGCAAACGCCCTATCGGGCAGCACGCCCACATCTGCCTCTTGCGCGTACAGCGCCTGCACCGCGCTTTCAGGCAGCCTGAAATCGGCCGCCACGGCAAAACGCAGGGTGGTGTGCCGGTGGCGT
Organism: Eikenella sp.; assembly: GCA_030528345.1. GTDB lineage: Bacteria > Pseudomonadota > Gammaproteobacteria > Burkholderiales > Neisseriaceae > Eikenella. The sequence continues at coordinate 5,140 of JAUMZB010000043.1, read as the reverse complement.
GCAGGCGCGGGTAGGCCGGCGGGCAGGGCGCTTAAGTCGAGGGTGTCGGGGCGGGGATGTTGGATAACGAGAACGTGGGTCATGGGCGGCGGCCAAAAAAGATGCAAGCATACACAAAATCCAGGCAACACAAAACCATGCCGCGCCTTGTTTGGCTATAATCGGTTCAGCCGCCGGCTTGGTGCAGGTGTCCGGCCGGACGGCGGCCTACCCAACCCGAACAGGAGAAAACCATGAAGCAAACAGTTGTCTGGCTGACCGTATTGGCTCTGGGCACCGGCTGTGCCCACGTGCCGCAACACCACAGCAAACTGTACACTGCGCAGGAACTCGCCGCGCCGGTGGTCATGCAGGGCGTGCCGGCCGCCGGCGATGCCGCCGCGCCGATTGTCGAACTGATGCCGGTTGTGATGCGCAACGAACAGGCGCTGCAGCTGACGCCCGAGCAGTCGGCAGCGCTGGCGGCCTACCGCCGCGAAGCCGCACCGGTGCGCATGGCAATCCAGAAAAACCTGCCGGTTCTGCGCGCCAACCTGCGCCAGGCCATTTTGCACAACGCGCCGCAAAGCCAGCGCGAGGCGCTGATGGACCAAATCACGCAGGCCGAATCGATGCACATGCAAAGCCGCAACCGCTGCGCCGAATTTTTGCGCCAAACGCTGTCGGCGGAGCAGTTTGAGCGGGTAAAAGCGCTGTATCTGCAAAGCCTGCAGCCCAAATCCCAATAAGGGTCGTGCCCGCAGCGTTTTCAGGCAGCCCGCAGGCTGCCTGAAAAGCATGAGCGGCAGAAGATTGAATCCGGATAAGCTGCAGACCGATGTTTTGCCGGAATACAAAAAGCTCCGCCAATGTCTGCGGAGCTTGATTGGTTCGCCGGCCAAGGGTTCGCCGTGAAGAAAGCTTGGCACGCCCACGGGGATTCGAACCCCGGTTGCCGCCGTGAAAGGGCAGTGTCCTAGGCCTCTAGACGATGGGCGCGTGCGGAAAGGCGCGCATTATACTGCGCCTCGGCGGGTTGTCAAGCCGGCGGGCGGCGGCACGGACGGCGCCGCCGGGTGGGTTGGCCCGGCTGCGCCCGGGGGTGGATTTGGGCTATAATGCCGCGCTTTTAGCAGCAGGAAAGCCCGGCCATGTGGTTTAAGCAGTTAAGTTTTTATCTCCTCAACAAAAATGCCTTGCCCGATTTGGACACGCTGGCGGCGAAGCTGGCGGAGGCCGAATTTGCGCCGGTGCAGGGTTTGGACTGGTTTAGCGAGGGATTTGCCGCGCCGCAGGGCTTTTCGCCCGAATTGGTGTTTCCCGCCGACTTCACCTGGGGCGTGGCGCTGAAAAAAGAGGAAAAAGTGCTGCCGGCCGGCGTGATTCGCGATGTGCTGGACGAAAAAGTGGCGGAAATCCAGAATGCCGAAGGGCGCAATGTCGGCCGCAAGGAAAAGCAGGAGCTCAAAGATCGGATTACCGACGATCTGCTGCCGCGCGCCTTTACCCGCAGCAGCCGTTCGCAGGCCTTGTTCGACATCCGCCACGGCTATCTGCTGGTGAACAACGCCTCCGCCGCCAAGGCCGAAGCCATGCTCACCAAGCTGCGCGAAGCCTTGGGCGGTTTGGAAGCGCGGCTGCCGAATGCCAAACAGTCGCCCGGCGGCCTGATGACCGAATGGCTGCTCAAAGGCGCGGCCGAGGGCGGTTTCGAGCTGGACAGCGATTGCGAGTTGAAAGGGCAGGGCGATGCCGCGCCCACGGTGAAGGTGTCGAAACAGGATTTGACCGCCGAGGAAGTGGTGCAGCATGTGAAAAACGGCAAAACCGTGACCCAGCTGGGGCTGGTGTGGCGCGAACAGCTTGCCTTTATCCTGACTCAGGATTTCACCCTCAAGCGCATCCGGTATCTCGATGTTTTACAGGAAGAGGCCGACAGCCACGGCAGCGACGCCGAGAGCCTGGCGTTTGCCTCCCAGGTGCTGATGGCTGAAGCGCTGAGCACCATGCTGGAGGAGCTGGCCGCTTATCTGGGCGGCTGGCAGGAATAGGCCGCAAGGGGACAACAGGCGGCGTGTGCGCTGCAGCGCCGTTTTGACAGAACAAAGGATGAAGATGAGCATCAAATCCGACAAATGGATACGCCGCATGGCGGAAGAGTGCGGCATGATCGAGCCGTTCGAGCCCAACCAGGTGAAGGAGGCCGGCGGGCGCAAAATCATTTCCTACGGCACTTCGAGCTACGGCTACGACATCCGCTGCGCCAACGAATTCAAAATTTTCACCAACATCAACAGCACCATTGTCGACCCGAAAAATTTCGACCCGAAAAACTTTGTCACCGTGGAAGACGACTGCTGCATCATTCCGCCCAATTCCTTTGCCCTGGCGCGCACGGTGGAGTATTTCCGCATTCCGCGAAACGTGCTCACCGTGTGCTTGGGCAAATCCACTTATGCGCGCTGCGGCATTATTGTGAACGTGACGCCGTTCGAGCCGGAATGGGAAGGCTATGTGACGCTGGAGTTTTCCAACACCACGCCGCTGCCGGCCAAAATTTATGCCGGCGAGGGCGTGGCGCAGGTGCTGTTTTTCGAGAGCGACGAGGTGTGCGAAACTTCCTACAAAGACCGCAAGGGCAAATACATGGGGCAGACGGGGGTAACGCTGCCGAAAACCTGAGCGCCGCAGAAACGGCATTGCGGGCGGAAAGGCGGGTTGCCGCCCGCCCGAACGCCGGATAAACGGAGGTTCTCCCCGCAAGCTCTTTTGCCGCGGTTTGAAAACACAACAGGCTACCTGAAACGCTTTCAGGTAGCCTGTTGTTTGTGTGCCTTGGCGGCTTAGGCGTTGCCGGCCGGCTCTGCTTGCTGTTGCTCGTACATGGCTTCGAAGTTGATCGGTGCCAGCAGCACGGGCGGGAAGCCGGCACGGGTGATGGCGGAGGAAACCGCTTCGCGCGCATAGGGGTAGAGGATGTTCGGGCAGGCGATGCCGAGCAGCACTTTCACGTCGTCTTCGGGAATGTTTTCCAAGCGGAAGATGCCGTTTTGCGCCACTTCGTTGAGGAACAGCACGCGGCCGTCGGCCAGTTTGGCGGTCACGGTGAGCACCACGCTGACATCGTAGAAATTGTCTTCCAGTTTTTGCGATTCGTGGTGCACTTTCAGTTCCACGTCGGGGTTTTCCTGAGTGAGGAAGATTTGCGGGGCATGCGGCACTTCCAGCGACAGGTCTTTCACATACAGTTTTTCAATGCTGAATACGGGTTGTTGTTCGCTCATGGCGTTCTTTCTGTGAGGGGTTGGAAAAACGGACGTTAGGCTACCTGAAAATGCTTTAATCTGCCAGCATTTCCTCAAGCAGGCCCTGTCGGTTGAGGGCGCGCAGGTCGTCGAAGCCGCCGATAGGCGTATCGCCGATGAGGATTTGCGGCACGGAGCGTCTGCCGGTGATCTCGATCATGCGGGCGCGCACTTCGGGGGCGTCGGCGGAAATTTCGGTGATCTCGCGCACGCCTTTTTGCGCCAGCAGCATTTTGGCCATCTGGCAGTAGGGGCAGAAGCGGCCGGTGTATAGGGTAACGGGTTTCATGCTGTGTTCGGGTCTCGGTTAGGGTGAAAAGCGGGGCGGCCGGCTGGCCATGGCCCTAATTGGGGATGCTGCCCGTGCTTTCAAGCCGGCCGGGCGTGCCCAGATCGCGCACGATGCGGCTGATGAGGGCGTCCAGATCGGGCAGGTGGCCTTCGGCGCGCTCGCTGTTGATGATCACCACCACCGTCAAACGGCGGCCGCGGGCGGGCAGCCAGTAGCCGGCCAGGGCGCGCACATTGCGCAGGGTGCCGGTTTTCATGCGCAGGGGGTTGCCGAGTTGGCGGAGGCGGGTTTTCAGGGTGCCGTCCGTGCCGGCAATCGGCAGGGTGTCGATAAACGCCTGGCGGAAGGGCGAGCGGTAGGCCTGATAGAGCATGCTGCCGAGGAAGCGGGCAGTGGCACGCTCGCGGCGAGACAGGCCGGAGCCGTTTTCCAACACCAAGGCTTCGTCGTCCAAGCCGGCCGACACCAGCTGGCGGCGCACGGCGGCTTCGGCGTTCACCGCGCTGTGTCCGCCGGCTTCGCGTTGGCCGAGGGTGAGGAACACGCTGCGGGCAATCAGGTTGTTGGAAAATTTGTTCATGTCGCCGAGCACTTCGGCCAAGGGCTTGGAGCGGTTTACCGCCAGCACGCGGCTGCCGGCGGGGGCGGTGCCGCGGCCGAAGCCGTACAGACCGCCCAGCCCCTGCGCCAGCCAGTGGCCGCGGAAGCTTTCTTCGGCAAAGCGCGGCGCGTCAAACAGGTTGACGAACATTTTCTGCCCTTCGCAGGCGGCGGGCAGGCGGCCTTTGAAGACCAGGCTTTCGTTTTCCCATACGGCGGAAACGTGGTGGGCCAGCTTGCCGCAGCGGCCGGCCGTCCAGGCTACCTGAAGGGTGTCGCTGCGGATACCGGGCAGCGGCGGGTTCAGCTCGAAAGCCGGCCGGCCGTTTTCGTCGCGCACGGCGGTGGCCCACAGCACTTTGTAAGCCACCATATGCGGGTCGGGCGGGGTGGAGAAGGCTTGGCCGGCATCGTGCTCGAAGCCCTCCGCGCTGCCGTGGCTGCGCCACACGCTGCGGTCGAGCACCACCTTGCCGTTGAGGCTGGCGATGCCTTGTGCCGCCAGTTGTTGCTGCATGGCGATCAGGTCGGGTTGGTCGAACACCGGATTGCCGCTGCCCACCCAATAGAGGTCGCCGTGCAGGGCGCCGCTGCCGACGGGGGCGCTGCTGCGCCATTCGGTTTGCCAGCGGAAGTCGCTGCCCAAGGCGCGGAAGGCGGCAAAGGCGGTCACCAGTTTCATGGTGGAGGCGGGATTCATGCCGACGTCGGCGCGGTGGGCCAACAGCACGTCGCCCTTGTCCAGGTCTTGCACGTACACCGCCACTTCGTCCGGCCGCAGGCGCCCGAAATCGAGCGCAGAGGCTACCTGAAAGTAGAGGGCGAGGGCGGCGGCGAATAAGAGGCGGGGTGCGGGGAGGCGGAAGGCGGTCATCGGGGTTCCGAGGTATTGGGTTGCTGAGGCATGTAAGGTAAGGGGTTTCAGGTAGCCTGGTCGGGTGTGGCACAGGCTACCTGAAAGCAG
>JAUMZB010000042.1 GCA_030528345.1 Eikenella sp. | reverse complement strand
TCCAAAGCCCCCGATCATTCGGGGGCTTTCTTTATGCAGAAAAATAAACAAGCAGGGGGACATCCGCGCAGAACGAATATCCAATTTCGGGAACTAATATACATTTAGAATGATTTCATTCTTTTTCTTATTGTATACCAAGCCGGCTGCCGCCTTCGCCGGTTTTATGTACGCTGCCCAGAGGTTTGGCAAGTTCGGCTGTACGGGCGGGATTGAGGAGGCTGACTTGAATGCTGTTTTCGGCTTAATGGACATTTGGGTTGGTAAAAACCGCTGGAAGCCTTACCATACAAGGCTTTCAGCGATTTTTTGCCAATGTTTGTTAAAAATGTCCGTTTTGCCGCCAAAACACCCTCATCAAATACGGAAGAAAAAACGGCAGGCAGAGATACAAATGTTCCGCCTGCAACAAATTTCTCCCGGTCTCAAAGACGCTCGACAACAACCGTCTTTTGTATGAGTACATCCACCTCAAGCAAACTTATGCCCAACTGGCCCGTCGCTACCGTTTCAGCTTAAAAACCATACAGCGCCGTCTCAAACAAGCCAGCCTGCAGCGGACGCTGCCGCCCGAAGTCGGATGCCAGTAGAGAGATCAAAAAACTGGCTGACAGCTTGTTTGGCTACAGCAAAGCCGACTTTGAGCGTGAGCTGTTTTTATGGCATGCAAAGCATCACGACTATCTGAACGAGCTCAGCTACAGTATGGACGGACACCAAAAGTGGTACACCCACAAAAGGCTGAGGAGTGCTTACTACAGCCTGAAGCACAACCTGAGCTATTTATTCACATATCAACAAAGTCAAGAACTGATGGTGCCGAACACCACCAATCGCCTGGAAGGGAAGTTTGGCGAATTGAAGACCAAAATACGCTGCCATGCCGGGATGAGCATGGAGTCTAAAAGGCTGTTTATAGATAATTTCTTTGGAATTTAGTAAGCAAAAAAGGGGGCAAAACCAACCCAAATGTCCATTAGACACTAAGTTCTCTAAAAACCAACCCAAATGTCCATTAAGCCCTGTTTTCAGCGAGGCCGGCGTCGTGAAGGCGGCTTTGCGGCGGTGACAAAATTTCAGGCTACCTGAAATTCCGGCTTCGCAGCAGGGTGCCGCCGGTTTCAGGTAGCCTGTTCAGGAAGGCAGTTCAATCAGAGCCGGATGGTGACGCCGGTTTTGCTTTGCAGTTCTTCAAAGTTCACGCCATCGGCCAGCTCCACCAGTTTCAGGCCGCCGTCGGTCACGTCGAGCACGGCCAAGTCGGTGATGATGCGGTTCACCACTTTTTTGCCGGTCAGCGGCAGCTCGCATTGCGGTTTGATTTTGAAGGAGCCGTCTTTGGCATTGTGCTCCATCAGCACGATCACGCGTTGCACGCCGGCCACCAAATCCATGGCGCCGCCCATGCCTTTGACCATTTTGCCCGGAATCATCCAGTTGGCCAAATCGCCTTGCTCGGATACTTCCATAGCGCCCAGAATGGCCAGATTCACTTTACCGCCGCGGATCATGGCGAATGATTGCGAGCTGGAGAAAAAGCTGGCGCCGGTGGCGGCGGTAACGGTTTGTTTGCCGGCATTGATGAGATCGGCGTCAAGTTCGGCCTCGGTGGGGAAGGCGCCGATGCCGAGCAGGCCGTTTTCGGATTGCAGCATCACGTCTATGCCTTCGGGAATGTAGTTGGCCACCAGGGTGGGCAGGCCGATGCCGAGGTTGACGTAAAAGCCGTCTTGCAGTTCTTTGGCGGCGCGTTGCGCCATTTGTTCGCGGTTCCAAGCCATCTGTGTATTCTCCTTATGCCGTGCGCACGGTGAGTTGTTCGATGCGTTTTTCGGGGGCGGCATTCACAATAATGCGGTGTACGTAAATACCGGGTAGATGGATTTGGTCGGGATCCAGTGCGCCGTTTTCCACCACTTCTTCCACTTCCACAATGGTGGTTTTGCCGGCGGTGGCGGCATCGGGATTGAAGTTGCGGGCGGTTTTGCGGAACACCAAATTGCCGGATTGGTCGGCTTTCCAGGCTTTGACCAAGGCCACATCGGCAGTTAACGAACGCTCCAATACGTATTCCAAACCGTCGAATTCACGGGTTTCTTTGCCTTCGGCTACTTGGGTGCCCACGCCGGTGCGGGTGAAGAAGGCGGGAATGCCGGCGCCGCCGGCACGCAGTTTTTCGGCCAAAGTGCCTTGGGGGGTCAGCTCCACTTCCAGTTCGCCGGAAAGGAATTGGCGCTCGAATTCTTTGTTTTCACCCACGTAAGAGGCAATCATTTTTTTGATTTGGCGGGTTTTCAGCAAGAGGCCGAGACCGAAGTCGTCTACGCCGGCATTATTGCTGATACAGGTCAGGTTTTTTACTCCGCTGTCGCGCAAGGCCAGAATCAACTGCTCGGGAATGCCGCACAGACCGAATCCGCCGATGGCCAGGGTTTGGCCGTCTGCCACAACGCCCGCCAGCGCGCTGGCGGCATCGGGAAAAACTTTGTTCATGAAACCACTCCTGTCAGGTTGTGTAAATATAAATAAAAAAGCATGCGGATTACACCATAAAAGCGAAAAGCGGCGCAATCAGAATTTTTACTCTTATTTGAAAAACGCGGTCGGCATTCGGATTTTGCGTTTTACAGCGGCGGGATGCCGGCCAGCGTGGCCACCAGCACGGCTTTGATGGTGTGCATGCGGTTTTCGGCCTGGTCGAACACGATGCTGGCCGGGCTCTCGAAAACCGTTTCGGTCACTTCTACGCCGTCGAGGCCGAAGGTTTGGAAAATCCACTCGCCCACCTTGGTTTCGCGGTTGTGGAAGGCGGGCAGGCAGTGCATGAATTTGACTTGCGGATTGCCGCTGGCCGCCATCAGTTCGGCGTTCACCTGATACGGGCGCAGCAGTCCGATGCGTTCGCGCCAGGCCGCTTCGGGTTCGCCCATGCTCACCCAAACATCGGTGTGGATGTAATCGACACCGGCCACGGCCTCCTGCGGGTTGTCGGTCAGCAAAACCCTGGCGCCGGTGCGCTCGGCCACGGCGTGCGCCCGTTCGATGACTTCAGGCGCCGGCCACAGGTTTTTCGGTGCGCCGATGCGCACGTCCATGCCCATCAGGGCACCGGTCAGCAGCAGGGAGTTGCCCATATTGTAGCGGGCGTCGCCCACATAGGCGTAGGCGATGTCTCGCATCGGCTGGTTGCAGTGCTCGCGCATGGTGAGCAGGTCGGCCAGCATTTGGGTGGGATGGAATTCGTCGGTGAGGCCGTTGAATACGGGCACGCCGGCATAACGGGCCAATTCTTCGACAATGGTTTGACCGTAGCCGCGGTACTCAATGCCGTCGTACATGCGGCCCAATACGCGGGCGGTGTCTTTGATGCTTTCTTTGTGGCCGATTTGGCTGCCGGCCGGCTCGAGATAGGTCACGTTGGCGCCTTGGTCGTAGGCGGCCACCTCGAAGGCGCAGCGGGTGCGGGTGCTGGTTTTTTCAAAAATCAGGGCAATGTTTTTGCCGCGCAGATAGGGCTGTTCGCGGCCGGCCTGTTTGGCGGCTTTCAATTCGGCGGCCAAATCCAAGAGGCGGCCGATTTCTTCGGGGGTAAAATCCATCAGTTTGAGGAAATGACGGTTTTTCAAGCAGGTATTCATGATATGAGGCCTTTCAGGTAGCCCGAACAACAAAAAATCAAGCAATCAGGAAAACAGACGTTGCGGCACATGAGGCTACCTGAAACGGCAGCCCGGGTTCAAGCGCTTGCCGTCAGTGCGGCAGGCGGTAATGGCCGGTAATGCGGAAGCGGAACAGGATGTCCTCTTCCTGCGTGCCGCGGCCGATGTTGTGGATGATCAGCGGCCGTCCTTGGGTTTTTCGGTCGGACACAATGCCGATGTGGCTTAAACCGCGTCCCAAATCCCAGGTAACGATGTCGCCGGCGCGGTAGGGCGTTTGGCTCACTTGGTAGCCTTGGCGTTGGAAATAGGTGGCGATATTGGGCACACGGCGGTGGTCGATATTGCGGTCGGGGCGGCTGAGCCCCCAGCGGCGCGGGTAGGCGGAAAAATGGCGGCGCATGTCTTCGTGTATCAGCTGCTGCAAATCCCAGCCCTGGCGGCGCAGGGCGCGGATGAGGACATCGGTGCAGACACCGCGGGACAAAGGCACGTCGCCCATCGGATAAGTCAGGCGGCTATAGGCGGGGTCGTAGGCGGTGGTGCGGCCGATCTGCCAGCGGGCATCCTGCACCAGCCGCAAGGGCTCCACCGCCCAAGCGGCCGGCAGCGCGATCAGGCAGGCAAGGACACCAACAAACCGCAGGAGAAAAGTCATAAAAAGCTTCCGGTCGTGATGAAAGAAAACTACCTCTGCGCAAAGCAGAGGCGGGGTGGGTGGTGATTGGGCCGCAGTCGGCCGAATCGGTATTCTAACCGCACATCGGGCTACCTGAAAGCCTGCAGCCTAGTCAAGCAGAATGTCGGCAGGAAAATCTTTATTCTGTTTGTGCTTTTTCTCTTTCCGCTCCCAATCGCAGGCGTCGCAACACTGCAGGCATTCGCAGCAGGAGAGCCATTTGGCGAAGCGGCCGCCGCAATCGGTGTGTTTGCAGGCGTGGAAGTCGATATCGGCATCCGGCACGCAGTCGCAATCGCCGTGCTGGTAGTAAGCAAGGCCGGCACGGCGGCAGAGTTCGTTGCGGGCCGCACGGCAGCGGGCAAAGCGGCGGCGCAGCAAGAGCCAGCCCCGCAGCAGGCCGTATCGGCGGATCAGGCGGTAGCCCACGCCGGAACAGCCGCTGCCGCCGTAGAGCAGGCGTTGCGGGCAGCCGTAGCCTTTGCGCGGCGATAAGTGGCGCTGGTAGGCGCGGATGGCGGCCAGCGCAGCGGCGGTGAAGGGTTTGGGCATCGGCATGGTTTGCAGGCAGGCGCTTTATTTCACCAGCTTCAGGCCCTTGGTTTTCTTGGCCGGGGCGTCCGGGGAAGCTTCGGTTTCGGCGGTCTTTGCGGCGGCTTGCCCACTGGTGGATTCGGGTGTGTAAGGCTCGACTTCAAAACCCATGCCTTCGCCGGTTTCGCGCGCGTACAGGCTGATGACGTGGCCGACGGGAATCCAGATGTCTTGCGCCACGCCGCTAAAGCGGGCGGAGAAGTGCATCCAGTCGTTGTCGATGTGCAGATTGTGGCTGGCGGCAGGGCCGATATTGAGCACAATCTGCTCCTCTTGCACAAACTGCATCGGCACTTTGGTGTGTTCGTTCACCCACACCATCACATAGGGCGTGTGGCCGTTGTCCACGCACCACTCATACAGCGCGCGAAGGAAATAGGGTTTGGTGGAAGTGCTCATGGGGGCTCCTAATTGGGGACTGCCTGAAAAGCTTGAGGCTACCTGAAAGCGTTTCAGGTAGCCTGCACACCTGTTTGACCTTGGTTCGGCAGGTGCTCAATACCGTATATAGCGGTATTGGATGTTGCGGACGATGCCGTTGTGGTCAGTGCGATAAGCGAGTTCCAGCGCCTGGCTCACGTTTACCCGCTCGTAATGATAGGTGATGACGGAGCCGTAGCGGCTGCTGCCGGCGGGCTTGTTGTAGGCATAGCTCATGGTGTCGCCAGCCGACAGCCTTGTTTGTTTTAACGGCGCATGGCTTTTTCGGCGGCGGTCAGCGCGGCGATAAAGGATTCGCGTTGGAAAATGCGCTCGGCGTATTTCAGCAGCGGTGCGGCCGATTTGCCCAGCTTGATGTCATAATGGTCCAAGCGCCACAATAGCGGGGAGAGCGCCACATCAATCATGGAGAAGTCGTCGCCCAGCACGTATTTGTTTTTGGCAAAGGCCGGTGCCAGCAGGGTCAGCCCCTGGCTGATGGCTTCGCGGGCTTTGGCCTGTTCTTTGGCGGTGGATTCGGGGCTTTCCAGCACTTGCGCGTGGCTGAACAGCTCTTTTTCCATGCGGAACAACACCAAGCGGCCGCGGCCGCGCATCACGGGGTCGCCGGGCATCAGCTGCGGATGGGGGAAGCGTTCGTCGATGTATTCGTTGATGATGTTCGACTCGTGCAGCACCAGATCACGCTCCACCAACACCGGCACTTGGTTGTAGGGGTTCATCACCGCCAAGTCTTCGGGCTTGTTGAACACATCGACATCTTTGATTTCAAAGTCCATGCCTTTTTCATACAGCACAAAGCGGCAGCGGTGGCTGAAGGGGCAGGTGATGCCCGAATATAAAGTCATCATGATGCAGTATTCCCTGGTTATTTTTCGGATAACGCTTCAACAGCGGACGGGCGCCATTATAGCTTTTGCCCGGCACAATAGCCAGAAAATGTATTTAACATGATGATTTTTATGGATAAAGTTTGATTTTCTTGTCGGACGGCGTTGGGCTTTATTTGAACAGCAAAATCAGCACCAGCGCCAAAGCAATCACGCCCAGCCACAGGTTTTGCCGCTGCTGGGTTTTCACCAAATGGATATAGGCATCGCGCATTTCCTGTTGGCGGGTTTCGTCCACCAGCATATTGAGTTTGCGCGGCAGCGAGGGCAGGATTTCCGCCCAATCGGGCGCTTCGTTTTTCAGGTTGCGCCACAGGGCTTTGGGGCCGACCTGTTCGTCCATCCATTTCATCAGAAACGGTTTGGCGGTGGCCCACAGGTCGAGATTGGGGTCAAGCTGGCGGCCCAGCCCTTCGATATTGAGCAGGGTTTTCTGCAGCAGTACCAGCTGCGGTTGGATTTCCACATTGAAGCGGCGGCTGGTTTCAAACAGACGCAGCAGCACCAGGCCGAAAGAGATTTCGGCCAGCGGCTTGTTGAAGAAAGGCTCGCACACCGCGCGCACGGCGGATTCCAATTCTTCCGCCCGCGTATCGGGCGGCACCCAGCCGCTTTCGATGTGGGCGGTGGCCACGCGGTGGTAGTCGCGGTTGAAAAAGGCGAGGAAGTTGATGGCCAGATAGCGTTTGTCGTAGTCGGTGAGGCTGCCGACGATGCCGAAATCCAGGGCGATGTAGCGGCCGTCGTCGGCCACCAGAATATTGCCCGGGTGCATATCGGCATGGAAAAAGCCTTGCCGGAACACTTGGGTAAAGAAAATTTCCACGCCGTACACCGCCAGCGTGGGCAGGTCTATGCCTTTGGCGCGCAGGGTGTCGATGTCGGCAATCGGGGTGCCGTCCATCCATTCCATGGTCAGCACCTCGCGGCTGCAATAATCGTAAAACACCTTGGGCACCATCAGCATACTGCTGTTTTGGAAATTGCGGCCGAGCTGGCTGGCATTGGCCGCCTCGCGCAGTAAATCCAATTCGTCGTGCAGGTATTTGTCGAATTCGGCCACCACTTCGCGCGGCTTGAGGCGTTTGCCGTCGGGCAGCAGGCGTTCCAGCAGCCAAGCGCCCACCCGCATCAGCGCCAAATCCTGCTCGATAACCGGCACCAGGTTGGGGCGCAGTACCTTCACCGCCACCGCTTCGCCGCTGTTCAGCCGTGCGCGGTGCACTTGGGCCACCGAGGCGCTGGCCACCGGCCCGGCTTCGAATGCGGCAAACAGTTCGTGTACAGGTTTGCCCAAAGACTGCTCGATCTGGCGGCGCGAGAGTTCGGCGTCAAAGGGCGGCACCTTATCTTGCAGCTTGGCCAATTCCAGCGCGTATTCGGGCGGCAGCAGATCGGGGCGGGTGGAGAGCACCTGTCCGAGCTTCACAAAAATCGGCCCCAGGCTTTCCAGCGCCAGCCGCAAGCGCACCGGCAGCGGCGTTTTCCGTGCCTCTGCGGCGCAGGGCAGGCGGCGCAGCCAAGCCGCTTTGGGCTGGCCGGCCAACAGGTCGGTGAGGCCGTAGCGGTAAACGGTTTTGCCGATAACGGTGAAGCGCGAAAGCCATTTCATGTGGAGGAATCCCGAATTTCGAAAAGGCGTGATTATAAGGCAAAGGCCAGCTGAACAGTTCAGGCAGCCTGTTTGCTTTATGTTGCGCCGCAGATGGTCTCGGCCGGCAAAATCCCTTATGTTGCGTTTTATTGCCGGCTTGTGCCGGCAGCGTTTCCGGCCGCAGGCCGCAACCCGACAGGTAAAGGAGAACAGCCATGAAATACGCAGCACCCAATAGCGCAGGCAGCATCGTGCAGTTCAAAGACAAATACGACAACTACATCGGCGGCCGGTGGGTGCCGCCGGCGGGCGGCGAGTATTTCGACGACATCAGCCCGGTGAACGGCAAGCCGCTTGCCAAGGTGGCGCGCTCGCAGGCGGCCGATGTCGAAAAAGCGCTGGATGCCGCCCACGCGGCCAAGGCGGCTTGGGGCAAAACCAGTGTGGCAGAGCGCAGCCATATTCTGCTGAAAATCGCCGACCGCATCGAACAGAATCTGGAAAAAATCGCCGTGGCCGAAACTTGGGAGAACGGCAAGCCGGTACGCGAAACCCTGGCGGCCGACATTCCGCTGGCGGTGGACCATTTTCGCTATTTCGCCGGCGTCATCCGTGCGCAGGAAGGCGGCATTTCCGAAATCGACGACAACACCGTGGCCTACCATTTCCACGAGCCTTTGGGCGTGGTGGGGCAGATTATTCCGTGGAATTTCCCCATTCTGATGGCGGCTTGGAAGCTGGCGCCGGCGCTGGCGGCGGGCAACTGTATCGTGCTCAAGCCGGCCGAGCAGACGCCGGTGTCGATTATGTATCTGATGGAACTGATCGGCGATTTGCTGCCGCCGGGGGTGGTGAACGTGGTCAACGGTTTCGGCGTGGAATGCGGCAAGCCCTTGGCGCAAAACCCGCGCATCGCCAAGGTGGCCTTTACCGGCGAAACCGGCACCGGCAAGCTGATCATGGGCTATGCCACCGAAAACATCATTCCGGTGACGCTGGAATTGGGCGGCAAAAGCCCGAGCATTTTCTTTGAAGACGTGATGGACGCCGACGACGACTTTTTCGACAAATGCCTGGAAGGCTTTGCCATGTTCGCCCTCAATCAGGGCGAGGTGTGCACCTGTCCGTCGCGGGTGCTGATTCAGGAATCGATTTACGAGCGCTTTATCGAGCGCGCCATCGCGCGGGTGAAAGCCATCAAGGTGGGCGACCCCTTGGACACCGACACCATGGTGGGCGCCCAGGCCAGCCAAGAGTAGTTCGACAAGATTTCGGGCTACCTGAAACTGGGTCGCGAAGAAGGCGCAGAAGTGCTTACCGGCGGCGCGGCGCGGCAGGAAGGCGGCGATTTGTCGGGCGGTTTCTATATCGAGCCCACCGTATTCAAAGGCCGCAACGATATGCGCATCTTCCAGGAGGAAATCTTCGGTCCGGTGGTGGCGGTGACCACCTTTAAAGACGCCGAAGAGGCGCTGGCGATTGCCAACGACACCATCTTCGGCCTCGGCGCCGCCGTGTGGAGCCGCGATATGAACACCTGCTACCGCATGGGCCGCGGCATTCAGGCCGGCCGGGTGTGGATCAACTGCTACCACCTCTACCCGGCGCATTCGGCCTTCGGCGGCTACAAAAAATCGGGCATCGGCCGCGAAAACCACAAAATGATGCTGGCGCATTACCAGCAAACCAAGTGCATGCTGGTGAGCTATTCGCCCAGCAAGCTGGGTTTCTTCTAAGCGGGTAAGCGCGTAAGGGAAAACAGGCTACCTGAAAACTTTCAGGTAGCCTGTTTCGGTTTGGGACAGGCGGTTTACAGGGTTTCGACGGTGTGGCGGTCGTTGGTGTACACACAGATGTCGCCGGCGATTTCCAGCGCTTTTTTCACCACCGTTTCCGGCGGCAGCTCGGTGTTTTCCATCAGGGCGCGGGCGGCGGCTTGGGCAAAAGAGCCGCCGCTGCCGATGGCGGCGATGCCGCCTTCCGGCTCCAGCACGTCGCCGTTGCCGGTGAGGATGAGGGTGCTGTCTTTGTCGGCCACAATCAGCATGGCTTCCAAGCGGCGCAGGGCGCGGTCGGTGCGCCATTCTTTGGCCAACTCGATGGCGGCCACGGTGAGCCGGCCTTGGTGTTTCTGCAGTTTGGCCTCAAACAGCTCGATTAAGGTGAAGGCGTCGGCGGTGCCGCCGGCAAAGCCGGCCAAAACGGTGTTGTGGTGCAGTTTGCGCACTTTGCGTGCGGTGGCTTTGACGATGGTGTTGCCCAAGCTGACCTGGCCGTCGCCGCCGATGGCAACCTGTTGGCCGCGGCGGACGGAAACAATGGTGGTGCCGTCGAATTGCTGCATGGTGTGCTTTCTGAAATCGGAAACGGGGATGGGCGCCATATCGGGGCGGGGCGGCGGATTTCAATTTGTCTGCCGCAGATAGCGGTTTGCAAAGGTTTGCGGGCTGCCTGAAACCGGCGGCGGCGTCCATGCGCCTCAATGGCGCGGCACTTTGGCAAACAGGCGGTGGAAGTTGTCGGTGCTGGCTTGGGCAATCTGCTCGAAAGACTCGCCGCGCAGTCGGGCGATGAATTCGGCGGTGTGGCGCACATAGGCCGGCTCGTTCGGTTTGCCGCGCTTGGGCACGGGAGCAAGGAAGGGGGCGTCGGTTTCCACCAGCAGGCGGTCGAGCGGCACATAGCGGGCGGCTTCCTGAATGGCGGCGGCATTTTTGAAGGTGACGATGCCGGAAAAAGAAATGTAAAAGCCCAAATCCAGCGCCAGCTTGGCCACGCGCACGTCTTCGGTGAAGCAGTGGATGACGCCGGCGTGGGCGCGTTCTTCGCGCAACAGGCGCATGGTGTCGTCGGCGGCATCGCGGGTATGCACGACCAGCGGCAGGCCGCTTTGGTTGGCGGCTTGGATGTGGCAGATAAAGCGGCGGTGCTGCCAGGCCAGATCGCCTTGGCACCAGTGGTAGTCGAGCCCGGTTTCGCCGATGCCCACCACTTTGGGCAGGGCGGCGCGTTCGAGGAGTTCGGTCAGGCTGAATTCGGGGGTGTCGGGGTCGTCGGGATGGATGCCCACGGTGGCATAGATGCGGTCGTGGGTTTGGGCGATGGCGCGGATTTCGTCGAAACTTTGGCGGCTGACGCTGATGGCCAGCGCTTTGCCGACGCCGGCGGCGGCCATATTGGCCAGCACTTCGGGCAGGCGTTCGGCCAAGCCGGAGAAGTTGAGGTGGCAGTGGGAATCAATCAGCATGGGGCGGGGAGGGCGGAAAGGGACGGGCTACCTGAAAAGCGGTGCGGCTTTCAGCCAGCCTTTCGGGGTGGCGGCACGGCTTACATGGTGTAGGTGGCACGGTCGGAATGCAGCAGGCCGGGCAGCTGCTCTTCGATGTATTGGCGACAGGCGACGGCGCTTTCGTCGTCGCCGAGTATGAGGCCGATGCCTTGCGGTTGGCCGTTGCTGGTGCGGCTTTGGTTGATCCAGCCGACACGGGTGCGCAGGAAGAATTTTTCCGGGTGGTCGAGTAGTTCCAACACCAGCAGCACTTCTTCGCCCATTTCAAACGGGTCGGCGGTGGGCACGAAGAAGCCGCCCTGTTCGAAAAAGGGCATATAGCTGTAATAGGCGTTGGGTTTGTCTTTCAGGCTGATGATGAGCATTCTGCCGGGGGCGTCGTCGGGGAGGTTCATGGTGTATTCGCTTTGTTTTGCCAGAAGGCCAGGTATTCGGTGAGCAAAAATTCGAGCTGCATTTTAACACTTAAGGTGTGCCGCCCGTAAGGGCTGAGGCGGTTGAGTGCTTGGGTGAGGCGGAACAGGCGGTCGGGACGGGTGCGTGCGGCGGTTTGGCGCAGGGCTTGGGCGTGTTGCGGATAATACAGGGGCGGCAGGTTTTGTTGGGCCAGGGCGGTGTCGGCCAGCCACTTGTGCAGCCAGTCGAGAAACAGCGCCAGCGGCCATTTCTGTTTGTCGAAGTCGGCGGCATAGTCGAGAATGGCGAGCAGGCGCGGGGCGGCGAGCAGGCCGCACAAGTGCTCGCGCATGGCTTCTTGTGCGGCATCGCGGGCAAACAGGGGCGCGCCGCTGTGAAAGGCCAAAAGGGCGTGTGCTTCGTCGGCGGCTTCGGGGTGGGTGGTTTTCAGGTAGCCCAGGGCGGCTTCGGGCGAGGGCGGGGGCAGGAGCAGTTGGCGGCAGCGGCTTTTGATGGTGGGCAGCAGGCGGTCTTTATTGTGCGACACCAACAAAAACACCACCGCTGCGGGTGGCTCTTCCAGCATTTTGAGCAGGGCGTTGGCGGCCTGCAGATTCATGCTCTCGGCGGGCTGGATCAGCACCACGCGCAGGCCGCCGCGCAACGAACTTTGCAAAAGCGGCCCGGTAACGGCGCGCACGGCGTCGATTTTGATTTGCAGCAGTTTGCGGCCGGATTCGCCTTCTTCGGGCAATTCGGGGCTGAGTTCGTAATAGTCGGGGTGGCTGCCTTGGTCGAAC
This sequence comes from Eikenella sp., assembly GCA_030528345.1. Taxonomy (GTDB): domain Bacteria; phylum Pseudomonadota; class Gammaproteobacteria; order Burkholderiales; family Neisseriaceae; genus Eikenella. The sequence continues at coordinate 1,198 of JAUMZB010000042.1, read as the reverse complement.
AGGTGGCAGGAAGGACAACTGCCGCAGGGCTGGTGGGCGGGCTGCGGCGTTTCGCACAAGAGCGCCTGCGCCAGATGGCGGGCGAAGGCGGTTTTGCCGGTGTCGCGTTTGCCGGTGAGGAGCCAGGCGTTGGGGCGCTGCGCCCAGTGTTCGGCCAATTGCTGCCAGGCGGCTTGGTGCCAGGGGTAAATCATTGCGGGCTACCTGAAAATCAGCCGGCGGCTTTGCCGAGCTTGGCTTTGGCGATTTCAAACACCATGGGCAGCACCGACACCGCGATGATGGCGATGACCACCAGGCCGAAATTGTTTTTTACCACCGGCAGGGTGCCGAAATAATAGCCGGCGTAGGAGAGCAGGCACACCCACAGCACGGCGCCGATGATGTTGTAGCGGATGAAGCGGCCGTAATGCATACTGCCCATGCCGGCCACAAAGGGGGCGAAGGTGCGCACAATCGGCACGAAGCGGGCGAGGATGATGGTTTTGCCGCCGTATTTTTCGTAGAAAGCGTGGGTTTTTTCCAGATAGCTGCGCTTGAAGATTTTGGAATCGGGGTTGGCAAACAGCTTTCGGCCGAAATATTTGCCGACGGCGAAATTGACCGCGTCGCCCAGTATGGCCGCCGCCAACAGAAGCAGCACCATCAGATGAATGTTCATGCCGCCCAGCGCCGCAATCGCACCGGCGGCAAACAGCAGCGAATCGCCGGGCAGGAAGGGGGTCACCACCAGTCCGGTTTCGCAAAAGACAATCAGAAACAGAATGGCATAGATCCATGCGCCGTAATCGGCGGACAACACGGCCAAGTGTTGGTCGATGTGCAGAATGAAGTCAATCAGGGAAGCAATCATGGCGGCAGCCGGGCAGGAAAAGGCGGCATTCTACCCCAGATTGCGGCGTTTTGAGGCTACCTGAAAGCGGGAAATCGTTTAAAATGCGGTCGTTTGTGCGGCAACGTAGCGCGTTTGCTGCCGCAGGAGCCGTATGCTTGATACGGTTCCGCTTCATCGGAATTTCCTCAGAAAGACATGCCATGAGCCAATATGTATTTTCCATGCTGCGCGTGAGCAAAGTGGTGCCGCCGCAGAAAACCATCATCAAAGACATTTCATTGTCGTTTTTCCCGGGCGCGAAAATCGGCCTGCTCGGTTTGAACGGCGCGGGCAAATCCACCGTGCTGCGCATTATGGCGGGCG
>JAUMZB010000041.1 GCA_030528345.1 Eikenella sp. | reverse complement strand
GAATGACCAGCCTGAACGCTTTAGAATAAATCCATGCCAGATAATGGCGGGACTAAACACCTAGGGTTAGTTGCCCGCCTGTTGCCGCTGCCAAACCGCCACCATGGCTTCGGCGGCGGCCACGCAGTCGGCCAGCGGGGCGACGAGGGCGATGCGCACATAGCCCAAGCCGGGGTTGCCCTTTGCGGTGTCGCGGGCGAGGAAACGGCCGGGCAGCACCTGAATCGCCGCTTCGCGCCACAGGGTTTGGGCAAAGGCCAAATCGTCGCCGTCGGGGATGCGCAGCCAGATGTAGAACGAGGCGTCGGGGCGGTTGACTTGAAAGGCTTGCGCCAATATCGGCAGCACGCGCTCGAATTTTTCCCGATACAGGCGGCGGTTTTCGGCGGCGTGGGCTTCGTCGTTCCAGGCGGCGATGCTGGCCATTTGCACGGGCAGGCTCATGGCGCTGCCGTGGTAGGTGCGGTAGAGCAGGAAGTCTTTCAGCAGCGCGGCATCGCCGGCCACAAAGCCGGAGCGCAGGCCGGGCGCGTTGGAGCGTTTGGACAGGCTGGTGAAGCTGACCAAACCGCGCAGGCCGCGGCCTTGTTCCGCAGCTGCCTGCAGGCAGCCCACGGGCGGCTCGCCGTCGAAATAGATTTCGGAATAGCATTCGTCGGCGGCGATGATGAAGCCGTAGCGGTCTTGCAGGGCAAACAGTTCGGCCCAGTCTGCGCGCTGCATCACGCTGCCGCTGGGGTTGTTGGGCGAGCAGACAAATACCAGGCGGGTGCGCCGCCAAACGGTTTCGGGCACGCTTTGCCAATCGGGCTTGAAGGCGGGAGCGGGGCAGTCGGCGAATGCGATGTCGGCGCCGGCGAGCAGGGCGGCGCCTTCGTAAATTTGGTAGAAGGGGTTGGGGCTGAGCACCACCGGCTTGGGATCGGCGCTGCCGTCGATCACGGTTTGCACAAAGGAAAACAGGGCTTCGCGGCTGCCGAGTACGGGCAGGATTTCGCTGTCGGCATCCACGCCGATGCCGTAGCGGCGCTGCAGAAAGGCGGCGCAGGCGGCGCGCAGTTTGGGCAGGCCGGCGCTGAGCGGATACACGGCCAGTTGGGGCAGGGCGGCCTGGAGGGCCTCGGTGATGACGGCGGGCGTGGGGTGTTTGGGTTCGCCGATGTGCAGTGGCACGGGCGGCAGGCCGGCGGGGGCGTCGATGCCCTGCATGGCGGCACGCAGGCGGGCGAAAGGATAGGGCTGGAGGGCTTGCAGACGGGGGTTCATGGCGGCGGTGCGGCAGGAGAAAAGGTGGTGGGCGGTTTCAGGTAGCCTGTTGGCGATAACAGCCGCACAGGCTACCTGAAAGTACGTGTTTAAATAGAGGGCGTTTAAGCCGATACGGGCAGGGCGGCGATGGCAATGTTTTCGCCGGCGGCGCTGCTCAATACGCTGCCGAGCACGGTGAAAAATTCGCTGCCGTCGCGGCCGGCCACCCAAGCGCCGTTTTGCAGGGCGAAGTGGTGGCCGCCGCTTTTGGCGGCAATCCACAGTTCCTGATTGGGCGTGTGGCGGTTGATGACGATTTGGCTGCCGTCGGGCGCGTGGATATTGAGCACATTGCCGCGGCTTTCGCAGTCGAAATCGGCGCCGCTGTTTTCGATCTGGTCTTCGATGTGGGCAAACAGGCGGTCGGAATAATGCAGAAATTCGCTTTCGGTCATGATGATTTGTGCGGTGCGGTATTTTTGTTTAAGATGCCGCATCTTGCCACAGCCGCCTGTTTCAGGCAATTTCAGCGAGTTGTTTATGCCTGCGAAAACCATCTGCATTCTTGCGGCTGCCGTGTTGTTGGCGGCCTGCGGTTATAAGGGCGATCTGTATCTGCCTAAAGAGGGCGATCAGGCGCGTTTCGGGCCGGTGCAGACCGGCTTGCAGTTTTCGCCGCCCGCGCCCATGCCGCACACCGAAACCCCGCCGCCCTTGCCTCTTGATGCCGAGTAAACCCATGACCTTACGTTGCGAAAACCTGGCTTTTGCCGATTTGGCCGAGCAATTCGGCACCCCGCTTTATGTGTACAGCCAAGCGGCGCTTACTGAGGCTTATTGCGCCTACACACAGGCCTTTGCCGCCTTAAACCCCTTAATCTGCTATGCGGTAAAGGCCAACGGCAATTTGAGCATTCTGCGCCACTTCGCCGCGCTCGGCTGCGGTTTCGACATCGTATCCGGCGGCGAGCTGGCGCGGGTGCTGGCGGCCGGCGGCGAGGCGGGGAAAACCATTTTTTCCGGCGTGGGCAAAAGCGAAGCCGAGATGGCGTTTGCCCTGCAATCGGGCGTCAAGTGCTTCAATGTGGAGAGCCTGCCGGAATTGGACCGGCTCAATGCCGTGGCCGGCCGTTTGGGCCTCAGCGCCCCGGTTTCCCTGCGTATCAACCCCGATGTGGACGCGCAAACCCACCCCTATATTTCCACCGGCCTGAAAGCCAATAAATTCGGCATTGCTATGCAGGACGCCGAAGCGGCTTACCGCCATGCCGCTGCGCTGCCGCATCTGAATGTGGTGGGCATCGACTGCCACATCGGTTCGCAGCTCACCAACCTCGCCCCGCTTTCCGAAGCCTGCGAGCGCCTGCTGGTACTGATCGACAAATTGTCGGCAGTAGGTATTGTGTTGGAACACATCGATTTGGGCGGCGGCGTGGGCATTGTGTACCAAAACGAAAGCGTGCCCGATTTGCACGCCTATGCCGGGGCGGTGCAGCGCCTGCTCGGCGGGCGCAAACTGTCGCTGATTTTGGAGCCGGGGCGCAGCCTAGTGGGCAATGCCGGCACCTTGCTGACGAGAGTGGAGTTTGTGAAACAAAACGGCGACAAATCCTTTGTGATTGTGGATGCCGCCATGAACGATTTGATGCGCCCCGCGCTCTATCAGGCCTACCACCACATCGAAAACGTATCGCCGGCAGCGGGCGAGCCTTTTGTGGCCGATATTGTGGGGCCGATTTGCGAAACCGGCGATTTTCTGGCGCAAAACCGTGCCATCACCGCCCGCGCCGGCGACCTGTTGGCGGTGCGCAGCGCCGGCGCCTACGCCGCCAGCATGGCGAGCAACTACAACACCCGCCCGCGGGCGGCCGAAGTGTTGGTGGACGGCAGCCGGGTTAAACTCGTCCGCCCGCGTGAAACCGTGGCCGAACTGTTGGCTGCCGAAGCGGCCTGTTTGCACGATGATTGAAAAGATAAGCCGCATGGCGGCGGGCGGGCGGGCAAAAGGCTACCTGAAAGGCTGTTCAGGTAGCCTTTGCCTTGTTGAAAGCCAAGTGCGGCTCGGCCTTGATGCCAGAAAGGAGCGGGCATGACGGCTGTATTGGGCACACCGCCGCTGCCGCCGAAAAGCGTGGCTCTGCTGGCCCGGGCCGGCATCCGCAGCGTGGCCGATTTGCAGGCTTACGGCGCGGCGGCGGCTTTTGCCCTTTTGCGGGCGGAGGGGCTGCCGGTGGCCGAAGCGGTGTTGTGGCGCTTGGGCGAATTGGCCGCCGGCCTGCCGGCTTTTTCTTTGGACGAGGGGGGTAAACAGGCTTTGCGTGCACAGCTGAAACGCACGCCGCCGCAGGCGTTGTTTCCGCCGGCCGAAGAAGCGGCGCATTTTATGCGGCTGGCGCTGCGGCAGGCCGAACAGGCTGCGGCGGCGGGCGAAGTGCCGGTGGGCGCGGTGGTGGTGCGCGGGGGGCGGGTGTTGGCCGCGGCAGCCAACCGCTGTGTAGCCGAACACGACATCAGCCGCCATGCGGAAATTGCCGCGCTGTCGGCCGCCGGACGCGCACTCGGCCATTACCGGCTGGAAGGCTGCGATCTGTATGTGACGCTGGAGCCGTGCGCCATGTGCGCCGGCGCGGTGATGCAGGCGCGCATCCGCCGCCTGATTTATGCCGCCGCCGAACCGCGCAGCGGCGCGGCGGGCAGCGTGCTCAATCTGTTTGCCGAGCCGCTGCTCAACCCGCACACTGCCGTGCAGGGCGGCGTGTTGGCCGCTGAAGCGGGGGCGCTGCTGCAGGCGTTTTTTCGGGCGCGGCGCGGTTAGCGATTTGGGTTGGTGAGAGGCTGCCAAAAAATTAAATACTGCAAATATGAGCCGGGAAATCCCTTCCGCCAACAGAAATCAGCATTAACGATTAAATTTATCCAAAAAACCTTCGTCATCCGGCAGCAACCTCTCAGAATGCTCAACCATATGAGCAAAGCCTTGGCCATATTCGAATCGCGCCGGCACCAAATCAACAAAACCGTCATCCTGAGCAATAGCAAAAACCACCCTACTGGCATCATCCAGTCGCCGCTCACTTGGAAAACCGCAAAACTTCAACCATCACCTCATCAGGGCTTTCTCATCCGCTAACCATACGAGAGGATATCCAATATCCGGCATGCGGGCCCCTAACCAAGTCATAGCCAATCAAAACATAGTCACCATTGGAAACTGGCGGACCTCACATGCAAAACAATATCACGCATAAGCGCCATCACTCACTGAATTGCCTTCATCACCAATGTAATATCCGGCTGTTTAGACTTGGCGATTCGTTGCCATTTAGCCAACGCCGTTTATTCTTTATTTGGCCTTGAGTGCGCCCAAGGCCTGATCAGGCGCCTGCCCGTTTTGCTTGGCCTCCAATATTTCCCAGCGCTCCAGTTTTTCCAGCAGCAGGGCTTCGAGGGCGTCGTGGCGCTGTTGCAGTTCGGCGGCGCGGGTGTAGTCTTTGAAGACGTCGGGTTCGGCCAGTTGGGCGTTCACTGCCGCCTGCTCGGTTTCGAGGGCGGCGATTTCGTCGGGCAGGGCGTCGAGTTCGCGCTGTTCTTTATAGGAGAGTTTGACGGTGCGCTTGGCTTTGGGGCGGCTTTTTTCACTTTCGCCCGCCGGGGCGGCGGTTTTGGGGGTGGCGGCGCTGGCGATGTGCTGTTCGCGCTGTTTGGCGTCCAAATAGTCCTGATAGCCGCCGATGTATTCTTTCAGGTATCCGTTTCCTTCAAAAACAATGCTTTGGGTGATGACGTTGTCGAGAAACATGCGGTCGTGGCTGACCAGAAACACGGTGCCGCTGTAGTCGCGCAAGAGTTCTTCCAGCAGCTCTTGGGTGTCGATGTCCAAATCGTTGGTGGGCTCGTCGAGCACCAAGATATTGGCCGGGCGGGTAAACAGTTTGGCCAGCAGCAGGCGGTTGCGTTCGCCGCCGGAGAGGGAGGAGACGGGGCTGTGGGCGCGGGCGGGGTGGAAGAGGAAGTCTTCCAGATAGCTCATCACGTGTCTGCGTTTGCCGCCGATGTCCACATAGTCGTTGCCTTGGCCGAGGGTGTGGAACACGGTGTCGTTTTCGTTGAGCGCGCTGCGGAATTGGTCGAAATAGGCCACTTCCTGTTTGCTGCCGAGGCGGATGCGGCCGGAGGTGGGGGAAAGTTCGCCCAGAATCAGTTTGAGGAAGGTGGTTTTGCCGATGCCGTTGGGGCCGATGAGGCCGATTTTGTCGCCGCGCTGAATCACGGCGGAGAAGTCGCGCATGATGGTGTGTTCGCCGTAGGCAAAGCCGGCGTGTTCGAGTTCGGCGATGATTTTGCCGCTTTTTTCGCCGGCATTGAGTTTGAAATTCACTTGGCCTTGGCGTTCGCGCCGCTCGGCGCGTTGGCGGCGCAATTCTTCCAGGCGGCGCACGCGGCCTTCGTTGCGGGTGCGCCGCGCTTCGATGCCTTTGCGTATCCAGGCTTCTTCCTGGGCGTGGAATTTGTCGAACAGGCGGTTGTGCTCGGCCTCCACCGCCAGCTCTTGCGCTTTTTTTTCGCTGTATTTGGCGAAGCTGCCGGGGTAGGAGCGCAGGATGCCGCGGTCGAGTTCGACGATGCGTTTGGCGATGTTGTCGAGAAAGCGGCGGTCGTGGGTGATCACCACCAGGCTGCCTGAAAACTGCTGTAGCAGGTTTTCCAGCCAGATGATGGCGTCGATGTCGAGGTGGTTGGTGGGTTCGTCCAGCAGCAGGAGGTCGGGTTTTTGCACCCAGGCCTGCGCCAAGGCCACGCGCTTTTTCTGGCCGCCGCTCAAATCGCCGATGCGGGCGTGCTCGGGCAGGCCGAGCTCGCCAATGGTTTGGCGGATGGCGGCGTCGAACTGCCAGCCGTTTTCGGCTTCGATTTGGTTTTGCAGTTCGTTGAGTGCTTTAATCAGCGCGTCGTCATGGCCGCCGGCCAGCTGCTGGCCGATGCGGTGGTAGCGGCGCAGCAGCTCGCGCATGCTGCCCAGGCCTTCGGAGACGGTGTCGAACACGCCGGCTTCATCGTCGAAAAAGCTTTCCTGCGGCACATACACGGTTTTGAGGCCGTTTTGCATGACGATGTGGCCGTCGTCGAGCTTTTGCACGCCGGCGAGGATTTTCAGAAACGACGATTTGCCGGCGCCGTTGCGGCCGATGAGGCCGATTTTTTCGCCGGCATCGAGCTGGAAGGCGGCGCGGTCCAACAGCGGCACGTGGCCGACGGCAAAGCAGGCGTTTTCTACGGCAAGTATCGTCATGGCATAAGCTCTCTGCTAAGATGAAAGGGCGCGATTTTAGCATTAAGAGCCTGTTCAAAGGCTCTATTGCGGCGGTGTTTGGGGTCAGAAATCCCTGCCTGCGGTGTTGGAGATGCTCGCAAGATGTCCCATCTTGCTGCGCGCTCCTTCTGGCAGGCGTGTTTTTTGCCGCCGAAAACCGCTGTGCAAAAAGACTTTAAACAGGCTCTAAGGAGAGGCAGATGGCTGGGTGGGTGTGGTTGATATTGTTGGGCGGTTTATTGGGTTTGGCGGTAATGGTGTATAACCGTTTGGTGCAGGCGCAAAACCGTTATCAGAATGCGTTTGCCCAAATCGGCGTACAGCTCAAACGCCGGCATGACCTGATTCCGAATCTGGTGGCGGCGGTGCAGGGCTACCTGAAACACGAAAACGAAACGCTGGCGCAGGTCACGCAGGCGCGCAATCAGGCCGCGGCCAGCCTGCCGGCGGCGGATCCGGCCAGCCCGGCCGCTTTGCAGCAGTTGGCGGCGGCGGAAAACGGCCTGAGCCGAGCTTTGCGCGGCTTGCAGGTGCAGATTGAGGCCTATCCCGAATTGAAGGCGGCGGAAAACATGCAGCAGTTTGCGGAGGAAATGGCGAGCACGGAAAACCGCATCACTTTTGCACGGCAGGCGTATAACGATGCGGTGATGGACTACAACACGCTGCGGCAGGTGTTTCCCAACAATCTGCTGGCGGCTTGGTTCGGCCATCGGGAAGATGCGCCGCTGCTGGAATTTGATGATGCGGCGGCGCTGGCGCGGGCGCCGCAGGTGCGTTTTCATTGAAGGCAGGCTACTTAGGGTCTGTTGACACTTGGCATGATGGCGGTGTTTTTGGCGTAAATCTCCGCCTACTGCGGCCAAAATGCTCGCAAGATGTTCAATCTTGCTGCGCTTTTGGTCTTGTACGCGAAAATTTCCACTCGGTAGCGCAGCGGACTTGCGAAGCTAAAAAACCGCTGCATCAGCCAAATGTCAACAGACCCTAAAACGTTTTCAGGTAGCCTGTTGGACGAGAGACGGATTTGCCATGAGTGATTTGAGCGGTTTTTTGGCCTATGCCGCCGCCGCGCCGGAAGCGGAGGCGTTTCGTATGCGGCGCGAGGTGTTGCAAAGCGGCGGCACGGTGTTTGCCGAGGCTGCGGTGTTGGTGGGTTTTGTGCCGGAAACGGCACGGGGCAGCAGCGTGGTGCTTACGGTGCGCAGCAGCCATCTGCGCCGCCACGGCAGCCAGATTGCCTTTCCCGGCGGCCGCTGCGATGAGGGCGATGCCGATGCGTCGGCCACGGCCGTGCGCGAAACCGAGGAAGAATTGGGCGTGGGGGCGGATGTGTGGCGGATACACGGCCATTTTCCCAGCTGCTATGTGCCCAGCGGCTATAAGGTAACGCCGGTGCTGGCCACTGCCGCGAAACCACCGCAATACCGGCCGAATCCGCAAGAGGTGGCGGCGGTGTTCACGCTGCCGCAGGCTTGGGCGTTAAACCCGCAGCGCTATGTGTTGGAAGACTACCGCTATCGCGGTCGCGCTTTGCTGATGCCGGCTTTGCAGTATGGCGAACACCGGATTTGGGGCGCCACGGCCACGGTGTTGTATCAATTGGCGTTGTTGCATGAGGCATGGCGCGGCTGAATGGGGGAGAAATGAGCACGGGCTACCTGAAAGTTTTCAGGTAGCCCGTATTTGGTGAGGGGGATATTTTAGCCTCTCGGCAGCCACGCCCAGGTCATTTCCACTTCCAGAGGCTGTTCGCCGCTTTCGTCGAAAATGCGGCAGGGAATCACCAGATTGCCGCGCTCTTCCGCCTGCATCAGCGCGGCGCGGGCGGTGGAGAGTTCGGCCACCGCATACATATCGCCCACGCTGCGGCGGGTGTAGCGGGCGGTCATGGATTTGAGCAGAATCAGTTTGTCGTCTGGGGCGTTCATGATGGTCACGAAGCCGGTGGCGGTTTCGGCCAGCAGCGCCATTACGCAGGCGTGCACGCCCTGAATGTGGTTTTGCACCGCTGTCCGGTTGCGCACGCTCACGCGTACGCGCGCTTGGGTGAGTTCGTCGAAGCGGATGTCGGCGGTGGCGAGGAAGGGAACATATTTCGCCATGGCCTGGCTTTGCGCGGCGATGCGCTGTTCTTCGGGCAGGTTTTGCAGGGCGGCCAATTGGCGGGTCATTTGGTTGTCGATGCGCATGGTTTCTCCTTTGATTCGGGGTGCGATTTGGGTATCATAGCGCCCTATTTTGACGCTTGTAAGAACTTTATTAGCATGCAGATTCTAAACTTCACCAAGATGCACGGCTTGGGCAATGATTTTATGGTGGTGGATGCCACCGCCCAAGCCTTTGATCCGGCGGGGGCGCCGATTGCGGCTTGGGCCTGCCGCCGCACGGGCATCGGTTTCGACCAGCTCCTCTTGGTGGAGCGGCCGGCGGCAGCGGATGCGGATTTCCGCTACCGCATTTTTAATGCCGACGGCAGCGAGGTGGAGCAGTGCGGCAATGGCGCGCGCTGCTTCGCCCGTTTTGTGCATGAGAAGGGCTTGAGCGGCAAGCCGGTTTTGCAGGTGGAAACGGCCAAGGGGCGCATTGTGCTCAAGCTGGCGGCAGACGGCGGGGTAACGGTGGACATGGGCCGGCCGCGTTTTGCCGCGCCGGAGATTCCGTTTCTGCCGGCGGCAGGGGCGGCGGCAGATGCGCTCACTCATCGCCTGCCCTTGGATAAGGGGCAGGTGGAATTGTCGTGTGTAAATATGGGCAATCCGCATGCGGTGCTGGTGGTGGACGATGTGGCAACCGCGCCGGTGGCCGAGTGGGGGGCGCGTTTGGAACGGCACCCTCAGTTTCCGGAACGGGTAAATGTGGGTTTTATGCAGGTGGCGGGCGAGCGCCATATCCGCCTGCGTGTGTTCGAGCGCGGTGTGGGCGAAACCCTTGCCTGCGGCACCGGCGCCTGTGCGGCGGCGGTGGCCGGCATCCGCTTGGGCTTGCTGCAGCGGGAGGGCGCGGTGCGGGTGAGCCTGCCGGGCGGCGATTTGCAGATTGAATGGGCGGACAGCGGCCATGTATTGATGACCGGGCCGGCGGCAACGGTATTTGAAGGAACGGTAACTTACTGATGAACGAAAAAAACATATTGGCTTATCTGCAGGCGCACCCGGAGTTTCTGCTCAATCATGCCGGGGCGCTCGGCATCCGCCCGCAAAAAGGCAAGGTGCAGTCGTTTGCACAGGCGCAATGGCAGGCCCAGCAGCAGAAAACCGCCAAAATGGCCGGCCAATTGGTGCAGATGATGCAGGAAGCCGATGCCAATTTCCAAACCACCGCCCGCCTGATGGCTTTTGCCCGCCGCCTGTTGGCGGCCAATACGCTTTTGCAGGTGTGCCGTGCGGTTTCAGGTAGCCTGAGCGAAGATTTTGCTTTGCCCCGCCACCGTTTGTTGCTATTAGACGAGCCGAAGAAAAAAGCGGTGTTGCCGGAGGGCGGCCTGTTGGCCGAGGGCGCTGCGCGTGAGGCTTTGCAAGCCTTGTCGGCGCCGGTGTGCGGTCAGCGCATCGCCCGCCCGCTGATGGCTTTGCTGCCCGACCAAGGCCGGGGCTTGGAGAGTTTTCTGCTGTTGCCGGTGGCGGTAGGGGGGCGCAATATTGCCGCCGTGGTGGCGGGCGATGCCGACGAGGGCCGTTTTGTGGCGGGCATGCCGGTGGATTTGGTGCTTGAGTTGGCGGCTTGCACGGCAGCGGCATTGGCTCGGACGGGCGGGTGGCAATAATGGCTTGGCTGGATCCGACCCTGTGGCTGCTGTCTGCCTATATTGCGCTGTTTGCGGTATTGAGCTTCCGCAAGCAGCAGTTTAATTGGCTGTGGGGCAGCATTGTTTTGTGGCTGGGCTTCGGGGTGTTGTCGTCACACCTGCTGCCGGGCGTGTTGGGCATCACCCATTTGGCCAATGCTTATCCCGCATACGGTTACATTACTTTGGCCGCCTTGTTTCCCTTGGCCGCCAATTGGCAATCCGATCCGCAGGGCAGGGGCTATCTGCTGACCGGCTGCGGCGGTTTTCTGGCTCTGCTGGCGGTGTCCGGCTGGGTGCAGCACTTGTCTTTCGCGCTGTTGCTGATGCTGTTTTACTGGCAGGTGCCGATTCTGCTGCCGGGGGCGTTGCTGAATTATGCCTTGCTGCCCGTGCATTGGATGGCCTGTCAGGCTGTGTTGGTGCTCTTGATGTGGCTGCACCGGCGCATCGGCCGACAGCCGGTTTTTCTGTTCAGCGCCCTGCAGCTGCAGGGGGTGTTTTTGATCAGTTTGCTGATGCAGGCGGTGCTGTTTGTTCATCCGCAAGTATTGTGGTGGCTGCTCGGTTGGTGGTTCAGGTAGCCTGTGTTGCGGTTAAAAAGCGTTAGCCGGCCGGACAGGCGGTTTGGTTGCGGATGTTTATCTGATTATTTTTAATTGGTAAAAGATTAAATCGGTGCGGGCGGCAAAGTAAAAATTTGGCTGCCCGCTTTGCAATTTCGGAATTGTCCCTATAATAAACAGCACTTTCGGTGCTTCACGATGTGGGGTGCCGGAAGTCATAGACGTTTTCCCGTAAGTTGGCCGCCGATATTGTCCTCCCTTTGGTATCGGCGGTTTTTTTTCGTCGGTCGGGCGCGGATGCAATCTGCGGGGGCGCATGTTAGAATACGCGCCGTCCTGCAACGGGCTTTTTTATTTTGTTTAACCGGCCCTGCTTGTCTGAAACCCTAACCATGCGCCTGTCTGCAATATGGCGTGTGCATGCTTAGTGTTTTAGCGGCAGCGGCCTTTCATATAAAGGAATAATGATGTTTGCGAAACACACGAAAACATTTCAATACGGCAATCAAACCGTCAGCATCGAAACGGGGGAAATTGCGCGCCAAGCCGCCGGCGCGGTCAAGGTGGCCATGGGTGACACCGTGGTGTTGGTGGCCGTTACCGCCAATAAAGATGTCAAGCCCGGACAGGATTTCTTCCCGCTGACCGTGGATTATCTGGAGCGCACTTATGCGGCCGGTAAGATTCCCGGCGGCTTTTTTAAACGAGAAGGCAAACAGAGCGAAAAAGAAATCCTCACCAGCCGCCTGATCGACCGCCCGATCCGTCCGCTGTTTCCCGCCGGCTTTTACCACGACATCCAAATTGTGGCTACCGTGGTATCGGTCGACCCCGAAATCGATTCCGATATTCCGGCCATGATTGGTGCGTCCGCCGCTTTGGTATTGAGCGGCGTGCCCTTTGCCGGCCCCATCGGTGCGGCGCGGGTTGGCTACCTGAACGGAGAGTATGTGCTGAATCCGAGCAAAACCCAATTGCAGCAGTCGCAGTTGGATTTGGTGGTGGCCGGCACGCAAAAAGCCGTGTTGATGGTGGAGTCGGAAGCGCAAGAGCTGCCCGAAAGCGTGATGCTGGGCGCGGTGGTGTACGGCCACGAACAAATGCAGGCCGTGATTGAAGCCATCAACGAGCTGGCCGACGAAGTGAATCCCGAAGTGTGGGATTGGCAGCCTGCCGAAACCAATGCCGAATTGGAGGAAAAAATCCGCGAGATCGCCGGCGCCACCATCGGCGAAGCATTCAAAATCCGCCAAAAACAAGCCCGTTCCGCCAAACTGGACGAAGCTTGGGCTGCAGTAAAGGAGACACTGATTACCGAGGAAACCGACACCTTGGCCGCCAACCAAATCAAAGGCATTTTCAAACAACTGGAAGCCGATGTCGTGCGCGGCCAGATTTTGGACGGCCAACCGCGTATCGACGGCCGCGACACCCGCACCGTGCGCCCGATCAACATCCAAACCGGTGTATTGCCGCGCACCCACGGTTCCGCCTTGTTTACCCGCGGCGAAACCCAAGCTTTGGCAGTAGCTACTTTGGGCACTCAGCGCGACGAGCAAATCATCGATGCCTTGAGCGGCGAGTACACCGACCGCTTCATGTTGCACTACAATTTCCCGCCCTACTCTACCGGCGAAGTGGGCCGTATGGGTGCGCCGAAACGCCGCGAAATCGGCCACGGCCGTTTGGCCAAACGCGCTTTGGTTGCCGTGTTGCCTTCGCCGGAAGAATTCAGCTACACCATGCGCGTGGTTTCCGAAATTACCGAGTCTAACGGTTCGTCTTCGATGGCTTCCGTGTGCGGCGGCTGCTTGAGCCTGCTGTCTGCCGGTGTGCCGTTGAAAGCGCACGTTGCCGGTATCGCCATGGGCTTGATTTTGGAAAACAACAAATTCGCCGTGTTGACCGACATTCTGGGCGACGAAGACCACTTGGGCGATATGGACTTCAAAGTGGCCGGTACCACCGAAGGCGTTACCGCGCTGCAAATGGATATTAAGATTCAAGGCATTACCAAAGAGATCATGCAGATTGCTTTGGAACAGGCCAAAGAAGCGCGTCTGCACATTTTGGCGCAAATGAAGCAAGCCGTAGACGGTCCTCAAGAACTCTCCGCCCACGCACCGCGCTTGTTTACTATGAAGATCAACCAAGACAAAATCCGTGACGTGATCGGCAAAGGCGGCGAAACCATCCGTGCGATTACTGCGGAAACCGGTACCGAAATCAATATTGCCGAAGACGGCACCATCACCATTGCCGCCACCAGCACCGAAGCCGGCGAAGCCGCCCGCCAACGCATTGAGCAAATTACGGCGGAAGTAGAGGTGGGTAAGGTGTATGCAGGCACTGTGCTGAAGATTTTGGACAACAATGTCGGTGCCATCGTTTCCGTGATGCCGGGCAAAGACGGTTTGGTGCACATCAGCCAAATCGCCCACGAGCGGGTGAAAGACGTGAATGACTATTTGAAAGTCGGCCAAATCGTCAATGTGAAAGCTTTGGAAGTGGACGACCGCGGTCGGGTGCGTTTGTCGATCAAAGCGCTGATCCCCATGCCTGAAGCTGAGGCATAATCGTTCGTTTGCACGATCGTATCATTGGCACCCATCAGGCTACCTGAAAAGTTTTTCAGGTAGCCTGTATTCAGATTGGGCGGTCTGTT
>JAUMZB010000040.1 GCA_030528345.1 Eikenella sp. | reverse complement strand
GAAGAGCCTGAACGCCATGGGCGTGTACAGCGTGCAGGAGCTGCACGGCAGATTGAAGAAGTAAGTATGCGCGATAAAACGCCTGTCTGGAGCCATATCCAGACAGGCGTTTTTGATGCCGCTACCGCTGTCAAAGTTTCAGGTAGCCTGAAAAAGAGGCAACATACGATACCGGACTTTCCATCTTGGGGCTCACGCCTCCAGCCGGAAGCACTGCATCAAACCGTCGGTGATTTCCTGCCAAACCGGCGATTCGGCTTGCCCCTCCTGGCGCAGGCTAAAAATCTGAATCACGGTTTTTCGGCACTCGTCAAAGCCCTCAATGCAGGTCAGAAAGCCGTCGCGGATACAGCGGCGGACCACCCACGTTTGAGCCAAAGCATCGTCTTGAAGATGGAGGCTGAAACCTTCTTCCTTGCTGTCCAAGATATTCAGGTAGCCTCGGGCACGAACCACATGATGTACCTTACCGCTCTGAATTTGTACCAATCCTCGGTTGCCGACAAAAATCATCACCGGCAGCCCGGTAACCCGGATACGGTTGAACGCTTCCTCCCACACCGCGGTTTTTACCTGTACCGCCATGCCCTCCGGAGCTTGTTGGTAAGCGGTTTGCCGATCTAAGCCGAAGCTCTCCAAAATGCCGCCGAAATGGTGGACATCTTTCAAATCCATCCAGCGTTGGTGAAAAGCGGTCAGCTGTTCGGCCGCCAAGGGCGCGGAGTCCGGCCGCGGCGAAGGCCGCTCTACTGCAAACTCCGGCTTGCCCGGCGTACCGAATCGCGCCAGAAGCGCCTGCCACGCTTCGGTTTTGTCGTTTTCACGCATAAACACCTTTTGCATAGGTGTGCCGTATTCGTCGTAAAACTGGATGGAGCGCGACGGTGGCGTGCGGGAATCGTCTTCAACCGCCAAAGCATGGTGCCAATGTTTGGCAAAAATACGCAAATCGATGCCCCCCATATTGAGCGCGATGCCCGCTTGCCCGTTGAGGCTGACATTCTCATAAACACCTTGTTTTTCGTGTACTGCCGCACTGTTACGCACAATACATTCCACCCGCCCCAGAGTATGCAGTTGCAGAATAATGTCGCGAATGTTGCCGCCCAAATAAATGGCACCCGGCGCGTCTGCCATTAATGTGCCTTCGCTGATACCCAAATCTTCTGCGCCCTCACGCGGAAAATACATACGGTCTTTTTCTGCTTTCGCAGTTTGGTATTGCTGCCAATAGGACATAATTACCTTTCTTCACCTTATAAAAAAGAATAATTACTATTATAGTATGTAAACCTAAAAATTTGGAAGCCGGCCTCATCCCTATAATGAAACCGACTTCCAAACCAATCTTTCCGCTTATTGCCGACTTGATGAGCAACAACCTTGATGACTACAAAACGGGGCGCCCGTTACTTTTGCAAACCGTATATTTTCACCACCGCATCCACCAAATGGCGGTGGGTATTGTCAGCTCGGGCAAGCGTATGCGTAGGCGGGTGCATCAGTTTATTGGTCAGCTGCACCGACAAACGCTCCAACACGTCCTCAGGCGGCACACCTTTGGCCAATTGTTTTTTGGCATTTTCCAGCACATATTGGCGCGCCCTCTCACCCCCATCCCTTAAAGAACGGATTAAAGGCACGGTTTGGCGGCTGCGCTGCCAAGCCATGAATTCGCTGACCTTGCCATCGACCATCCGCTCGGCTTCTGCGGCGGCTTCGCAGCGCGCCTGCTGTCCGCTCTGCACGATGTTCATCATATCGTCCACCGTGTAGAGATAGGCATCGCCCAAATCCGCCACTTCGGCTTCGATATCGCGCGGCACCGCCAAATCGAGCAGGAACACCGGCATATGACGGCGCTGCTTCAATGCACGCTCCATCATGCCTTTGCCCACAATCGGCAGCTGACTGGCGGTAGAAGACACAATCACATCATAGCGGTGCAGAATCTGCGGCAGATCACTCAGCAAACAGGGATCCGCCGGTACCAACAGTTTGGCGCACAGCTCTTGCGCCCGCAGCAAAGTACGGTTGGCCACCGTGATTTGCTTCGGCTGCCTGGCGGCAAAATAAGTGGCCACCAGCTCAATCATTTCTCCGGCCCCAATAAACAGCACATTTAAATCGGCAATATCCGGAAAAATCTGCTCGGCCATTTTTACGCTGGCCGCAGCCATGCTGACCGAATTCTCCCCAACAGCCGTACTGGTACGCACTTCTTTGGCAATGGCAAACGTTTTTTGAAACAGCGCATTTAACAGCGAATCCACCGCCTGCTGCTCCTGCGCCACCCGCACCGCATCTTTGATCTGCCCTAAAATCTGAGGCTCGCCCAATACCATGCTGTCCAAACCGCAAGACACACGGAAAGCATGGCGCACCGCCTCCTCGGTTTGATAGCGGTACAAATACGGTTCGATCTGCTCGGTGGGAATATGGTGGTAGCCCGCCAGCCAGCGCACCACATCATCCGATTCGCCGACACAATACAGCTCGGTACGGTTGCAGGTAGACAGAATCACCGCCTCCTTGGCGGCATGGCTGCCCACTAAAGCTTTTAAAGCGTCGGGCAGGGAAGCGGCGGCAAAGGCCAAACGCTCGCGGATACTCAAAGGCGCAGTCTGGTGGTTGAGGCCCACAGCGGTCAGTTGCATGGCATCATTATCTCAAAACCGGAAGATGCGTTATTATAGCAAAATCCGTGGCAGCAGAAACCGTCTTTCTGTTTCCATATCAAGATGATAGACTTTATCAAATCCCCATTTCACTGCTTTATCGAGGAAGCCCATGAATCTGCACGACATCCGCGAAGACTACAGCAAACGCGAACTATCGGAAGCCGATTGCCCCGAGCATCCACTCACCCAATTCGAACAATGGCTGGACGAAGCCATCACCGCCCAAGTGAACGAACCCACAGCCATGAACATTGCCGCCGTGGATGCTGAAGGGCGGCCCAACAGCCGTATGGTGCTGCTAAAAGAAGTCAATGCGCAGGGTTTTGTGTTTTTCACCAACTACCACAGCCGCAAAGGCCGCGCCTTGGCTGCCCATCCTTTTGCCGCCCTCACTTTTTTCTGGCCGGAACTCGAGCGCCAAGTGCGGGTGGAAGGCAAAGTGGAAAAACTGGATGCGGCCGCTTCAGACGAATATTTCGAAAGCCGCCCCTACACCAGCCGCATCGGCGCTTGGGCCAGCGAACAAAGCTCGGTAATTACCGGCAAAGCCGTCTTGGTCAGTCGTGCCGCAGCCGTCGGTTTGAAACATCCGCTGCATGTTCCGCGTCCGCCACATTGGGGCGGCTATCTGGTGGTTCCTGATCGGATAGAGTTCTGGCAAGGCCGCCCCAGCCGCCTGCACGACCGCGTGCAATACCGCCTGGAAAACAATACCTGGATTAAAGAACGGTTGGCGCCTTAAGTGTCCAGCCGGCACGGCTCAAAGCCGTGCCGGCTAATGGCGGGACTAAACACCTAACGCAGAGCATCACTGTCGTAACCTTTGTCCCACTCAATACCTCACAAGGCTTCAAATCAATATTTTTCAGCAACTGGGGCATTATCGCAACATCGGCAATATTCCGGCGCTCACTTGAAAAGCGCCGTGTGGCCGCAGGCATCTGCCGGCATATGGATTTTGAGGACTTTCTGCCACGGCTCGGGCCAATGGCTTCATCATTACTGGCCGCCCCATGGGCATGCTGATGCGTTTTGATGCAGCTGCCGTCGATGAACACCCATTCGCAATCTGCGCGCCGGCACAGTTCCCTCCGGATCAACCGGGGAATGCCTGTTGCAGACCAGCGGTTAAACGCCCGACGGACAGTATTGGGTTTGCCGAATATGGCGGGTAAATCCCGCCACGGACAGCATATGCGCATGCGGTAGAAAATGCCTTCCACGATAAGCCGCATGGATTGCTTGGCATAGAGGCCGTTTTGCCGCAACATGGCAGACGGCTTCGCGCAGGGTTCATTATTGAGCATGGTGCGACGCATGGCGGAATACTTGGGGTTTGTGTGAGCAGTAAACTTCAATACAGGATTCCGCCATTCTGTTCAAGATGATGTCTGTCGCACAGGGTGATTTGTCAGCAGACCGGAGCGTTTGTTACGTTACCAACATAATTTCAGCCAGACAGATGGAGAGGTTGCTTGGATGCTGATTGCGCTGCCCGGCAAATATCCCAAGGAGCCGCATCCGCTTGATGATAACTGTACGGCACACCCGATCCTGTTTCCCGCAGCGCAAAGTACATCAGGAACAGGATACAGCTCGGACTTGGTGTCAGAAATGTCATGGACGGTAGGAAGTACCGCATTTGAAAATATGGCTTGTTCTACACATGATCTGTACTTGCGAGGCCGAGCGGCTAGCAGATAGGCGGATGGCGAAACGCCACCGGAGCCGGCATTCGGGGAAGCGCGAAGGGTTGGCGTTTGATTGGCGTTTGACATGAGGTACCCATTTAAGTAGCAAAACCAGAGCACATAAAAATAAAACCCTGATAAATCAGGGTTTTATTTAATTTACTTGGCGGAGTAAGAGGGATTCGAACCCTCGATGCAGGTTTTAGCCCACATGCACCCTTAGCAGGGGTGTGCCTTCAGCCTCTCAGCCATTACTCCGGCTCTTTGAAAGGATTAACTATACCGCAAGCATTACAAGGGGTCAAGCTTTTTTCCCTGTCAGGCTAAGGAGACAATGAAAGGCTTTTCTTTCGGCAGCGAATTTACGGCAAACAGCGCATTTCATGGACAGGCTTTTCCAAGTATAATTACCCGGTTTTGGCGGCAGACAAAAGTTTGCCGAACATGATCTCGATTATGGAGTGCGAAGCATGAGCGCAATTATTGATATTTTCGCCCGCGAAATTCTGGATTCGCGCGGCAACCCGACTGTGGAATGTGATGTTTTGCTGGAATCCGGCGTTATGGGACGGGCTGCCGTACCCAGCGGCGCCTCTACCGGCGAAAAAGAAGCCTTGGAGCTGCGCGACGGCGACAGCGGCCGCTATTTGGGTAAAGGCGTTTTACAGGCCGTGGAAAACGTGAATAACGAAATTGCACAAGCCCTGATCGGCATTGATGCCTCCGAACAAAGCCATATCGACCAAGTGATGATGGAGCTGGACGGCACCGACAACAAAGGCCGATTGGGTGCCAACGCCATGCTGGCCGTTTCCATGGCCGTGGCCCGTGCCGCTGCCGAAGATGCCGGCCTGCCGCTCTACCGCTATTTGGGCGGTGCCGGCCCGATGGCGATGCCGGTGCCGATGATGAACGTGATCAACGGCGGCGCACATGCCAACAACAGCCTTGATATTCAAGAATTCATGATCATGCCGGTGGGTGCCGAAAGTTTCCGTGACGCCCTGCGTTGCGGCGCGGAAATTTTTCACCACCTGAAAAAACTGTGCGATGCCAAAGGCTATTCCACCACCGTAGGCGATGAAGGCGGCTTTGCACCCAATCTGGCCAGCCATGAGGACGCCATTAAATTGATTCTGGAAGCCGTGGCGGCCGCCGGTTATGAAGCGGGCGGCGACGTGGTGCTGGCTCTGGACTGCGCCTCCAGCGAATTCTATAAAAACGGCCAATACCACCTGAGCGCAGAAGGTTTGGCTCTGAGCAGCGCCGAATTTGCCGATTATCTGGCCAAACTGGTCAACGACTACCCCATCATTTCCATCGAAGACGGCATGAGCGAGCACGACTGGGAAGGCTGGAAACTGCTGACCGAACGATTGGGCGGTAAAGTGCAGCTGGTGGGCGACGATCTGTTTGTCACCAATCCCGCCATCTTGGCCGAAGGCATCGAGCAGGGTCTGGCCAACGCCCTGTTAGTCAAAGTGAATCAAATCGGCACGCTGAGCGAAACCCTGAAAGCCGTGGATTTGGCCAAGCGTCACCGCTATACCAGCGTGATGAGCCACCGATCCGGCGAAACTGAAGACAGCACCATTGCCGATTTGGCCGTGGCCACCAACTGCATGCAGATCAAAACCGGCTCCCTCAGCCGTTCCGACCGCATGGCCAAATACAACCAGCTTTTGCGCATCGAAGAAGAATTGGGCGAGGCCGCTTGGTATCCCGGCAAAAAAGCCTTTTACCAACTGGGCTGAACCGCTTAGGAACACGGTATGAAATGGGTAACGCTGGTTTTGCTGGCCGCCTTGCTTTGGCTGCAACAAGATTTATGGCTGTCTAAAGGCGGTTGGCGCGATATGTGGCGCTTAGAAGCAGAAGTGGAGGCCCAAGGCCTTGCCAACGACGCATTGGTGGTTCGCAAC
The DNA here is from genome assembly GCA_030528345.1 of Eikenella sp. Lineage (GTDB taxonomy): Bacteria > Pseudomonadota > Gammaproteobacteria > Burkholderiales > Neisseriaceae > Eikenella. The sequence goes on along the minus strand of JAUMZB010000040.1, from coordinate 8,256 downwards.
CAGGCTTTGGCTGCCGAGGTGGAAGATTTACGCAACGGCCAAGACGCCATCGCCGAAATCGCCAGAACCGATCTAGGCTATGTACAAAGCGGCGAAACCTTCTACCGTATCTTGCCGGCAGAAGCCGCTGCAGAATAAAACGACTGATTTTCAGGTAGCCTGTGACATATAGGCTGCCTGAAAACTTTTTATCGGCCTCAAATACCTGCCCGACCGCATTTTATCCAGCCGTCTCCGGCTTCCAGTCCAATCCTACAACGTCGATTTCATGCTGTTTATCGGGCTTTGTTTCCACTATCTGGAATTTTCAAATAAATGTTTCAGCTGTCATTTTCTTATTTAATCATTATTTTGTTATCCATAAAAATAGGAACCCAATATCCATAAACCATCAATAAAAACCCAATAATCATGATCAGCAGCACCACCCAATTGATCATGGCAAATAGATACCAATTGATATAACGGATTTTTTGTTTTGGTTTTTTATGGGGCATCAGCTTGTGTTTTATGGTGGTCATCAAGGAATCTATGACAATTAAAAGCACCATGGCAAACAAAATCAACAAACCCAGTATATCGAGAATAGGCCCAAAAGAAAGAACACGAAAAAAAGCATAAACCATGGCTTCGGGCATCATTGCCAAAGCCACATAAGCAGCCATTCCCGCAACAACAAACAGCCCCCTCATCAATTTTTGAATAGGGTTTTGTGCTGTCGTTAGTTTGGGGGTAGCGTAGCCGAATGGCATTTTTCCTTTCAAGCTCAGCCAAGCCCACAGCCCACCCATCATCAGCGCCGTCATCCCCAAGAGCACGCGTTCGGCTGAAATGCCTATGCCCTCTTTATCGATCAGAATGACCAAGCCAAACCAAATAAACTGCAACACAAAAACGCCAGGTATGGTGATGATCAGAAGGCGGATGATTTCTCTCGGTTTATTTGAAGGTGAAGTATTGAGGTTTCTATTCATCATTGTTTATATTAAATCTAAAATGTCGGTGATTTTTCAAATCGGTGGCTGAAATTATCAAAAACAATAGCACATAAAAGTATTTCGTCTGGATTTACTAAAATTTTTTATTTCCCCCACTTTATTCTTTTTCAAGCAATCAAATTACTTATGCCGCAACAAGACAAACTCGGCTCCGGCTGGATGGTGATTGCCGCCGCCGTTTTCGCCCTGATGGGCGCGCTGGTCAAAAAAGCCGGCAGCAATTTCGGCTTCGGTTTCAACGAGCTGGTTTTCTGGCGCACCGCCTTCGGCCTGGTGATATTGGGCGGTTTGGCGCTGCTGCGGCGTCAGGATTTCCGCACCCCGCATTGGCGCGCCCACCTCGGCCGCGGCGTGGCTGGCACCCTCGGCCTGATGCTGTTTTTCTATGCCATCGCCCATCTGCCGCTGGCCACCGCCGTCACCCTCAACTACACCTCCTCCCTGTTTCTCGCCCTGCTCTCCTTTCTGTTTCTGAAAGAGAAAATCGCACCCAATATGCTGGCCGGCCTGTTTCTCGGCTTTGTCGGCATCGTGATTTTGCTGCGCCCCACCTTTGCCGCCGGCCAGGAATGGGCCGGCATCGTCGGCCTCTCTGCCGGTTTGGCGGCCGGCTGGGCCTACCTGCAAGTGCGCGAACTCTCGCTGCTGGGCGAACCCGGCTGGCGGGTGGTGTTTTATTTCTGTCTGGTCGCCACCGTGCTGTCCGCCGCGCTGGCCACCCGGGAAGGCTGGCATCCCGTCAGCCCAGATGCCCTGCCCTATCTGCTCGGCATCGGCATCACCGCCACCGTGGCCCAGCTCTGCCTTACCCGTGCCTACCAAGTGGGCCGCAAATTCACCGTCGCCTCCCTCTCCTATCTCACCGTGGTGTTTTCCACCCTGCTCGGCGTCTGGTGGCTGGGCGACACCGTCGGCATGCAGGAAATCGTCGGCATGGCAGTCATCATCGCTGCCGGCATCATTGGCAGCCTGACGAAAAAACCGTCCTGAAGCTGCCGTCTTTGCGCCAAATCAATATCCGGCCCTACGGCGATTGAGCCGGCGCTTTAAAACCGCTATATTGTCTGCACTCCGCCCTCGGGCTACCTGAAACCTTTTGCACACAGGAGGCTTTAATGATTTCGATCCGCGAACAGCACTACGGCCTGAACGTTGCCCTCTACAACGAATTTTCCTTGGAAGATTTCCGCGCTTTCGAACAAGCCGTCCTCGACTGCCTGCACCGGGTGCACCGCCCCGACATTCTGCTTGATTTGTCTATGCTCAAAGACTTCACCATCGACATGGCGTGGGAACAATTGCGCTTCATGAGCAGCCACGAAAACGACTTCGGCCGCATCGCCATCGTGGTGGACGACCTCTGGATCCGACTGGCCGCCCACATCTCCGGACTGCTCACCCGCCAACACCCCAAATATTTCGACGATGCCGCCGCCGCCCAAAGCTGGCTGCTCTCCGATGGCGACGATGCAGCCTGATTCCACCACACCCCTGCAGGTCATGCTGTTGCACGGCCTGCATATGCATGCCTGGGCCATGCTGCCCACCGCCCGCCGCCTGCAAGCGCACGGCATCGAATGCCGCCGCTTCGGCTATTACAGCGTCGTCCACACCCTGAAGCAGCACACCTCCCGGCTGGCCGATGCGGTACACGCCTATTACCGCCGCCACCGCGAACCGCTGCATTTCGTCTGCCACAGCATGGGCGGCATCGTCTTGCGCCACTTTGCCGCCAACTACCCCGAATTGATTCGCGGCCGCTGCGTTACGCTGGCCACCCCGCATTTGGGCAGCCTCGCCGCCGACCGCCTGCACCGCTACGCCCGCCCCCTGATCGGCCACGCCTACCGCCGCGCACTCGACGGCGACGTGCCGCCGTGGCCGGCACAGTTTGATTTGGGTTGTATCGCCGGCAACCGCCATCTCGGTCTCGGTTTGGCCGTGGGTCTCTATCGCGGCGGCGACGGAACCGTGCTGTTGGCAGAAACCCGGCCCGAAAACTGTCGCGACTACCTCGTGCTGCCCGTCAGCCACAGCGGTATTCTGGCCGATCAAAACGCCGCCAGGCAGACCGCCTACTTCCTGCGCCACGGCCGCTTTCTGCATACGGACAACACCGCCGAAAGCGCCGCACCGACACCGCAGGCTACCTGAAACCACCCTGCGGCGCATGCCCGCCGCAAAAAAGGCTATCTGAACACTCTTCAGGTAGCCTTTCACACACCATATCCAATGCCTAATGCAGCCGCCTCAGCCTTTTAAGGCCGCCAGCACCTTGGCCGCCGCTTCGCCCAACGCCACGCTTTGTGCGGCGCTGTCGGTGCGGCGGGCGTATTCCACCGTGCCTTCTTTCAGGCCGCGGTCGCCGATAACAAGGCGGTGCGGGATGCCCAACAGTTCGGAATCATTGAGCAGCACGCCGGCGCGCTCGTCGCGGTCGTCCAGCAACACATCGGCGCCGGCGGCCGACAATTCGGCATACAGCCTATCGGCCGCCTCGCGCACCGCATCCGATTTTTTATAGTTCATCGGCACAATCACCACTTGGAAAGGCGCCATGGCATCGGTCCAGACGATGCCGCGCTCGTCGTGGTTTTGCTCGATGGCGGCGGCGACAATGCGGCTCACGCCGATGCCGTAGCAGCCCATTTCCATCACCTGCGATTTGCCGTTGGCGTCGAGGAACACCGCATTCATGGCTTGCGAATATTTATCGCGCAGCTGGAACACGTGGCCCACTTCGATGCCGCGCGCCAGTTTCAGGCAGCCTTGGCCGCAGGGGCTGGGGTCGCCCGCCACCACATTGCGCAAATCGACAAACTCCGGCTCGGCGGCATCGCGGCCGAAGTTGAAGCCGGTGTAGTGGTGGTCGTCTTCGTTGGCGCCGATGACCCAGTCGGCGCCTTTTTCTACGGCATAATCGGCATACACTTTGCCGCCAAAACCCACCGGGCCGAGCGAACCGCCGTTGGCGCCGAATACGGCGCGGATGGCGGCGGGGTCGGCCATGCTCAGCGGCGATTTTACGCCCGCCAGTTTTTCGGCCTTGATGTCGTTGAACTCATGGTCACCGCGCAACAGCAGCAACACCAGTTCGCCGTCTGCCTCGCCTTCGACCACAATGGATTTCAGGGTGTGTTCAACCTGCACATTCAAAAACGCCACCAAGTCGGCAATGGTTTTCACATTGGGCGTGTGCACTTTGTTCAGCGTTTGCGCGGCCTCGGCGCGGCTACCTGAAAGCGGCAGGGTTTGCGCCAGCTCGATATTGGCGGCGAAATCGGAAGCGTCGCTGTAGGCAATCACGTCTTCGCCGGAATCGGCCAGCACTTGGAATTCGTGCGAGCCGGTGCCGCCGATGCTGCCGGTGTCGGCCGCCACCGGGCGGTAATTCAGACCCAGACGGTCGAAGATGCGGCAATAGGCGTCGTACATCGGCCGGTAGCCGTCGCGCACCAGCGATTCGTAATCGGCGTGGAAGGAATAGGCGTCTTTCATCACGAATTCGCGCGCGCGCATCACGCCGAAGCGCGGACGCACTTCGTCGCGGAATTTGGTGTTGATGTGGTAGAAGTTTTTCGGCAGCTGCTTATAGCTGGTGACTTCTTTGCGCACGATGTCGGTGATCACTTCTTCGCAGGTGGGGGCGATGCAGAAATCGCGCCCGTGGCGGTCTTGGATGCGCAGCAATTCTTTGCCGTAAAACGTCCAGCGGCCGGATTCTTCCCACAATTCGGCCGGCTGCACCACCGGCATCAACAGCTCGATGGCGCCGGCACGGTTCATTTCCTCGCGCACAATGTGCTCCACCTTGCGCAATACGCGCAAACCCATCGGCATCCAGGTGTAGAGGCCGGACGCGCTGGCTTTGATCAGGCCGGCGCGCAGCATCAGCCGGTGGCTGGGCAGCGTGGCTTCAGCAGGGGCTTCTTTGAGGGTGGAAATAAAGAATTGGCTGGCTTTCATGGCGGTAGACCGTATTTAAGAAAAGTAAAAGGCGGAATTGTAACAAGGTTTCAGGTAGCCTGAAAGCGCCCCTCCGAACCCGTTTAAGGCATTCCGACACGGCGGTTTCTTAGGGCGTGTCGTCATAATGCTTGCGAAGCGGTTTTTTGAGGCAAAATCTGCAGCTGCCAGGCAAAAAGCGCAGCAAGATTGGACATCTTGCGAGCATTTTTAACGCAGCAGATGCGGATTTTGACCAAAAATACCGCCGCAATGCTTTGTGACGACACGCCCTAGCAAGGGCGCGGCCTTGCCGGCCAACATCCTGCCTGCGGGTCTGCCCGGCATCCGTTCCGGCGCACAGCTGCCCTTAGTTGAGGCATGGGGGTATTCATTCATACACCTCCCCACACGCCCCGAAGCTTTACCGGATTCCCCAATCAAAATCAGGCTACCCGAACACTTTCAGGTAGCCTGTGATGGATTCCATACTTACCGGCGCAGCGGCTCAGTTTTTGCGGAAAGCCGCCACAATCGAGGCGCTGCGGCCGCGCCAATTGACCGGCACCACGAACGAGCGCTCCCTGTCGCGCGGCAGCATGGTTTCATTCGGCGGGCCGCGCAGAATCAGCGGCACGGAAATTTCAAAATCTTCGCCGAATTCGCTGCGCGCATTGCCGGCAATGGTGTTGGCCACTTCGCCCACCAAATCCACCATCATGGCTTCGCCCAGATCCGGCTCGCCCATCAATACCAGCAGGCGCTCCAGCAAATCTTTCGGGGCGGTGAAATACACCACGCCGTTGCGGCGGCCGCTGATGCTGATTACGCCGGTGTAGTCTTTGGCCGAAGGCACGCGGTTTTCCACCAGATAAGGCGTGCCGACCACCAACTCGTCTTCATCCATGATTTGGCTGAAGTATTTTTGTACACTGTTGATAAATACCTGCAGTTTTTTTTCGCTCATTTCAGTCACTCCAAATCATTTCTTCCAAGGCTTCAGACAACTCGCTGTCTGTAAAAGGTTTGCAGATAAATCCGCGTGCCCCCAACTCCAAAGCGCGGATGCCGGTGGCTTTGTCGGACAGAGCCGAAATCACCAGAATATTGGCATTTTCGTCCAATTCGGTAATGGCGGCGATGCAGGCCAGGCCGTCCATTTTCGGCATGGTCAGATCCATAGTAACCAAGTCGGGACGGTGTTGCCGGTACAGATCCACCGCTTCCAGGCCGTTGCTGGCGGTGGCCACCACCAGAAAGTCCGCGCCGTTCGAGCCCCGGCTGATGCGGTTGCGGATCACATTCGAATCGTCCACAATCATTATTTTCTTCATGGCGTTACCAACTCCTTCATCACCCAGGGAATGTTTTTCGGAAACGAGAAACTGAATCGGGTGTAGGCATTCGGCAGGCTGGAAACATGGATTTTGCCCCCCAAGCTGATGACCCTGTCTTTAATAATGTCCAAGCCGACTCCGCAACCGGCGTCTGTGGTGGTTTCTTCGGCGGTACTGAAACCGGGATGGAAAATCAGGCGTACCAACTGTTTATGCCCCAGCGTGGCGGCATGTTCGGCATCGTAAATGCCCAACGCCACCGCTTTGCGCCGGATTGCCTCGTAGTCAATGCCTTTGCCGTCGTCTTCCACACTCAGCACCAGCATATCGTTGACCGGCACCACTTCCATACGCACGTGACCCGCAGCCAGTTTACGCTGTGCAGTCCGCTGTTCGGGCGTTTCGATGCCGTGCACCACGGCATTGCGCAGCAACTGCACCGAAATTTCACGCACGATGTTGCGCAGGCCTTCGTTTTTCATGTTGTCCACACCTTTACAGATGAAATCCACCTGTTTGCGGTTGCGCTTGGCCAAATCGGCCACCAGCTTGCTGTAATAGCTGTCGCCCGAATTGCCCGCCACATCCAGTTCTGCCGAATTGGAAGTACGCTCTACCAGGCTTTCAATCAATTGGATTAAGTGCAGCATCTCCTCCAGGGACACGGTCAGACCCAAGAAGTCTTCTCCGGTCAGCGAACGGTTGCTGCGGTGCCGCACCAGCTGGGTTTCGATATTTTCGGCCAAGGCGATAAAACCGTGCAGCTTCAGGGCGCCGGCCTCGCCTTTCAAGCAATGCACCGAACGGAATATGCTGTTGACTTTCTCGTGCAGGGCATGCTGGCTGGAGCCGTCTTGGCGTTTGAGTACGGCATTGATGTCCCAAGCGTGCTGTCTGGCCCGGCCGATGAAATCCTTGATGGTCTCGCTGTCGCTGCTCAAAATCGCACCCAGCATTTCCAGCTGCATATCGTTTTGCGCCCGCTCCTGCTCGCTGCGTTGGGCCAGCAACACGGCGCTGGTGATGTCGCTCACGTTGACCAATACACGTGCGATTTCCTGCTCATGGTAAATCCGTTTGAAACGGAAACTCAGATAACGGGTTTCGATGCTGCCGCGGCGGCCGGCTACCTGTAAAGGCACGCAGTCCAAGGGGTTCAGACTGAAAATCAAACGCTCTTTCACGCGCGGGTTATACAGCTGGCCGATAAAGGCTTGGGTGGACTGCAAATCTTCCTCCGACACCATGCTTTCCAAAACGTCCATCAGGTTCTGCCCCTGCAGGTCGCGGCGCGCCAACAGGTTCTCCAGCTCCACGGAATACGAGTCGCCGATACTCAGGTTGCGGTCCAGCAAAAACAGGCCGACATCCACCGTTTCCATGATTTCGCTGATCTCGCGGAAAGCCAGATCAATCTGGGCGTCGGCTTTGCGCAAACGGCGCAGAAAGTAATACACGAACACCAGCAGATAAATAATGAAGGCGGCCAGCGTCGCTCCCTGCAGAATGGTGGCATAGCGGGCCAAGCGGTTGCTCTCCTCCACATTGCTCAGATAAGCATCCTCGATGTGGGCACGGATTTCCCCGTGGTTGATCTGCACATATTGGGCCACCGAACGGTTGAGCAGAATATTGTGGTAAGAAGACAGCAGGCCGATTTTGTCCTGATAATCTTTCCAACGTGTTTGGAAACTTTGCAGAGCCTCATGCTCGCCGCCTGAAACTTTGGCATTCAAGTGGCTGACTTCCCCGCCCAAACTCCCTTTCGGCAAGTATTGGCCGCCGGACTGCAACACACCGAGCAGGCTGTTCACTTCCAGTTGGTAGCTTTGAATGCGCCCCAAAGTTTGGTGGTAGTTGGTGGTTTTGCGGTAGGCATCGCCGCTGGCTTCCGAAATCAAAGCCAGCTTCTGCACTTCCGTCAGAATATTCTGCATATTGTCGTCCAACCGGTTGATGACCTCGATCCGGTTGGT
>JAUMZB010000006.1 GCA_030528345.1 Eikenella sp. | reverse complement strand
GCAGGCTTATTTTTCTCAACCTGTGGTGTAAACAACTCGGTTAATTTCTACACCTCAGGCTACCTGAAAAGCCTGCCGTTGGTGCAGGAGCCGCATATTTCCAAGCCAGATGCTTTCTCGGCCGAAGGCATGCCTTCAAACAGGTTTTTAGGGCGTGTCGTCACAAAGCATTGCGGCGGTATTTTTGGTCAAAATCCGCATCTGCTGCGTTAAAAATGCTCGCAAGATGTCCAATCTTGCTGCGCTTTTTGCCTGGCAGCTGCAGATTTTGCCTCAAAAAACCGCTTCGCAAGCATTATGACGACACGCCCTAGAACGACGGAAAATGGTGGCTCGGGAGGGGATGCGGTAAAATGCGCCCCTTTTTTGCGTCTCTCCGATAAGGCTACCTGAAACCATGACCGCGCCCCTGTATATCCCCTTGCGACAGCACACCGAATTTTCGATTACCGACGGCACTTTGTGCATTAAAGAGCTGGTCAAAAAAGCGGCGGCTTTCGGTTTGCCGGCTTTGGGCATCAGTGATTTGATGAATACCTTCGGCCTGGTCAAGTTTTACCAGGCCTGCCGCGGTGCCGGCATCAAGCCGGTGCTGGGGGCGGATGTGCGGCTGGCGAACGCGGCGCAGCCGGAGCAGCCTTTCCGCGCCTTGCTGCTGGTGAAAAACGAAGCGGGCTACCGCCGCCTGTGCGAATTGCTGACCCGCGCCTATGTGGGCGAAGACCGCAACCGCGCCCATGCCGAATTGGAGCCGGCCTGGCTGGCGGCAGGCGACAACAGCGGCCTGATTTGTTTGTCCGGCGCGCATTTGGGCGAGGTGGGGCGGCTTTTGCTCAACGGCCATGCGGCCGAGGCGAAGGCGGCGGCGCAGAAATACGCGGCTTGGTTTCCCGATGCGTTTTATCTGGAATTGCAGCGCCTGCCGGAGCGGCCGGAATGGGAAACGGCGGTGGCCGGCAGCGTGGCATTGGCGGCGGAATTGAATTTGCCGCTGGTGGCCACCCATCCGGCGCAGTTCCTCAATCCCGACGATTTCAAAGCCCACGATGCGCGGGTGTGCATTGCCGGCGGCTGGGTGTTGTCCGACAAAAAAAGGCCGCGCGATTTCGCCCCCGGCCAGTATTTCGCTTCGCCGGAAGAGGTGGCCGCCCGTTTTGCCGATTTGCCCGAGGCTTTGCAGAACACGGTGGAGATTGCCAAACGCTGTAACCTCACGCTCACTTTGGGCAAAAATTTCCTGCCCCAATTCCCCACACCCGACGGCATGAGCTTGGACGAATACCTGATTCAATTGTCCAATAAAGGCTTGCAGCAGCGCATGGCGCAGCTTTACCCCGACGCGCAAGAGCGCGCCGACAGGCTGCCTGAATACCGGGCACGCTTGGATTTTGAGCTGCAAACCATTATTCAGATGGGCTTCCCCGGCTATTTTCTTATCGTGCAGGACTTCATCAACTGGGCCAAGCAAAACGGCTGCCCGGTGGGACCCGGCCGCGGTTCGGGCGCCGGCTCGCTGGTGGCCTATGCGTTGAACATCACCGATTTGGATCCGCTCAAATACGCGCTGCTGTTCGAGCGCTTTCTCAATCCGGAGCGAGTGTCCATGCCCGACTTCGATATCGACTTCTGCCAGAGCAACCGCGGTCGGGTGATCGAGTATGTGCGCGGCAAATACGGCTTTGCCGCGGTGAGCCAGATTGTGACTTTCGGCACGCTGTCGTCGAAAGCGGTAATCCGCGATGTGGGGCGCGTGCTGGAGCTGCCTTTCGGCCTGTGCGACAAACTCTCGAAACTGATTCCTTTGGAAGCCAACAAACCGCTGAGTTTGGAAAAGGCGATGGCGGCCGAGCCGGAAATCGGCCAGCTGATTGAAGAAGAAGAAGCCGAAGAGCTGATGGCGCTGGCGAAAAAGCTGGAAGACCTCACCCGCGGCCTAGGCATGCACGCGGGCGGGGTATTGATTGCGCCGGGTAAAATCGCCGATTTCTGCCCGGTGTATCAGGCCGACGAATCGGCTTCGCCGGTGTCGATGTACGACAAGGGCGATGTGGAAGACATCGGCTTGGTGAAGTTCGACTTTCTCGGCCTGCGCAACCTCACCATCATCGAGATGGCCCAAGAATTCATCCGCAACACCACCGGCGAGGAGGTGGACGTCAACCGCATTTCGCTGGAAGACCAAACCGCTTACGAAGTATTCCGTAAAGCCAATACCACCGCGGTGTTTCAGTTTGAATCCACCGGCATGAAAAAAATGCTGAAAACGGCGCGCACCACCAAGTTTGAAGAGCTGATTGCCTTTGTCTCGCTCTACCGCCCCGGCCCGATGGACAATATCCCCGACTTTGTCGCCCGCATGAAGGGTAAGGAGTTCCAATACCTGCATCCGCTGCTGGAGCCGGTATTGGCGCCTACCTACGGCATCATGGTGTATCAGGAGCAGGTGATGCAGGCCGCGCAGGTGATCGGCGGTTATTCGCTCGGCGGCGCCGACCTGCTGCGCCGCGCCATGGGCAAGAAAAAACCGGAGGAAATGGCAAAACACCGCGAAATTTTTGCCGAAGGCGCGGCCAAGCAGGGCATAGACCGCGACAAGGCCGACGAAATTTTCGACTACATGGAAAAGTTCGCCGGCTACGGCTTCAACAAATCGCATGCCGCCGCCTACGCGCTGATTTCCTATCAAACCGCCTGGCTCAAAGCGCATTATCCGGCCGAATTTATGGCGGCCACCATGTCCAGCGAATTGGACAACACCGACCAGCTCAAGCATTTTTACGACGATGCCTGTGCCAACGGCATCCGCTTCCTGCCGCCCGACATCAATGCCTCCGCCTACCGCTTTACGCCCAACAACCGGCGTGAAATCCGCTATGCGCTCGGCGCCGTCAAAGGCACGGGCGAGGCGGCGGTGGAGGCGATTGTGGCGGCGCGCGAAAGCGGCGGGCCGTTTGCCGGCCTGTTCGACTTCTGCGAGCGGGTGGGCAAGCAGCACATCAACCGCCGCACCATCGAAGCTTTGGTACGCGCCGGCGCATTCGACCGCTTGGAGCCCAACCGCGCCAAGCTGCTGGCCAATATCGATCTGGCGATGACGCAGGCCGAGCAGAAAGCCGACAATGCCAACCAAGGCGGTTTGTTCGATTTCATCGAAGACGCGATTGCACCGGTGGAAATGGCGGAGGTGCCGGCTTGGAGCGAGGCCGTCCGGCTGATGGAAGAAAAGCAGGCCATGGGCTTTTATTTTTCCGGCCATCCCTTCGGGCCGTTTGCCGCCGAAGTGCGCCGGCTGGCTCCGACGCCCTTGTCTGAACTCCAAGCTAAGGAGAGCGTGCGGGTGGCCGGCTTTGCCACCGCCGTGCGCAGCATGATGGGCAAGCGGGGCAAGATCACTTTTGTGACTTTGGAAGACGAAGGCGGCCGGGTGGAGGTGATGGTGACCGGCGACACTTTGGAACAAATCGGCCGCGATACCCTGCGTACCGACCAAGTGCTGATTGCCGAATGCCGGGTGAGCAAAGACGATTACGGCGGCGAGGACGGGCTGCGCATCGTGGCGAATCAGGTGCATACCCTGCAGGAAGCCCGCAGCCGCTACGCCCGCATGTTGACCCTGAAACTGGAGCCGCAGCACGACATCCGCCGTTTGGCCGGCCTGCTGCGCGAACATCAGGGCGGCGGCGAAGGCAAGCGGGTACAGTTGCGCCTGCAATACCGCAACGCCGCCGCCCGCGGCGAACTGATCCCGCAGACGGATTGGCAGCCGGTGCTGACGCCGGAATTGTTGGCGGCACTCAGCGGCCTGTTGGGTGAACGGCAGGTGGGCGTGGGCTGGTAGGGGGCGTCAGGCAGCCTCAGAATGGCGGTAAACCATAAAAGCGGCGCGGTTTCCTTAATAAGGAACCACGCCGTTTTATGGATGTGACTGAGGCCGGCCCGATGCGGCGCCCGGGCTACCTGAAAACCGCGGAGCCAATCTTATAAACTGATTTTGGTTTCTACTTTGTTGAAATTCATCACAAACTGGCTTTTGAAGCTGCGCACATTGTTTTCAGACACCAACACGCGGCGGGTAAAGCGGTGGTAGTCGGCCATGTCGCGGGCGTGCACCAAAAGCATATAGTCGTGCTCGCCGGAGATTTCGTAGCAGCTCACCACATCGGCTTCTTTTTCCATGCTGCGCACAAAAGCATCTTGGCGCGCCGCGCTCTGGCTGTCCATTTCCACCGCCACAAACACGCTCAGGCTGCGGCCGACCGCGGCGGGGTTGACCAGCACCACCTGTTTGGTGATCACGCCGTCGGTCTGCATGCGGCTGATGCGGCGCTGGCAGGTGGCCACGGAAGAATTGAGCTGTTCGGCCAACAGCTTCAGCGGCACGGTGGCGTCGCTTTGCAGGGCGTTGAGAATCTGGCGGTCGAGTTTGTCTAATTCGTATTGGCGCATTTCCGGTAATTTTTTTCATATAGGGTTTGAAACGGGGAAATTATTTCATAAAAATCCGAAATGGGAAAATTTTTCCCTGATGCCTGCTTCTATAATGCCGCCTTTGCAAAGCAGCCGCTGCAGGCTACCTGAAAGCGCAGGGCTGCGGTATGGAAGATTGAAAAACATGGATGTAATCAAACAAGGCGTTTGGGCGGCTTTATTGTCCAATATTCTGTTCGGCGTGCTGTATCTCTACAGCGGCTGGATGGCGCCGATGAGCGGCACCGATGTATTTGCCTGGCGCATGCTGGCCATGCTCGGCGCTTTGTGGCTGCTGCTGTTTGCCACCCGCTCGCAGGGCGACTTTTTCCGTTTTATCCGCCAAATCGGCCGCAATTGGCGCAAATGGCTGCTGATTGTGCTGCCCACGCCGATTATCGCCAGCCAGCTGTGGCTGTTTATGTGGGGGCCGGTGAACGGTTACGGTGTGGATGTGGCAATGGGCTATTTTCTGTTTCCGCTGATGATGGTGTTGTGCGGCTGGCTGTTTTTGCGCCAGCAGGTGACGCCGGTGCAGTGGTTGGCGGTGGCCTTGGCCGGCGCGGGGGTGGCGCACGAATTGTGGCAGACCCGTGCATTTTCTTGGGCCACGCTGTGGGTGTGCCTCACCTATCCGGTTTATTACCTGCTGCGCCGCCGGCAGGGCGTGCCGGCTTTAACCGGCCTGTTGATTGATTTGAGCCTGATTGCGCCGTTTGCTTTGGCGTATCTGGTTCGGCAGGGCAGCTTGGGGCAATTGGCTGCGCCGTCGAAATATTGGCTGTTGGTGCCGCTGCTGGGCCTGATCAGTGCGGCCTCCATGCAGTTGAACCTGCACGCCAGCCGGCTGCTGCCGGTGCCGCTGTTCGGCATGCTGAGCTATTTGGAGCCGGCGCTGCTGTTTGCCTTGTCGGTGACCTTGCTGAAAGTGCCGGTGGCCGAGCAGTCGCTGCTGACTTACGGCCTGATTTGGCTGGCCTTGTGCGTGAGCCTGTTTGACGGTTGGCTGAAAATGCGCCGGCCGCTGTGGCAGGCTACCTGAAGTCGGGCTATAATCGCCGCGTTTTTTAAACAGATTGTTCCGGGCAGGCTACCTGAAATTTTCAGGTAGCCTTTGCCGTTTCTCCTGAGTTCTCTATGCCGCTTTCCGCCGTCCACACGCCGCAACTGGCCGCGTTACCGCCTTTGTCTCTGTATGTCCACATTCCTTGGTGCGTCCAAAAATGCCCCTACTGCGATTTCAATTCGCACCAAATCCGGCAGGGCGTGGATGAGGCGGCTTATGTGCGGGCTCTGCTCACCGATTTGCAGCACGAGCTGCCCTATATCTGGGGGCGGGCAGTGGAGACGGTGTTTATCGGCGGCGGCACGCCCAGCGTGTTTTCCGCCGTGGCCATCGGGCAGCTGCTCAACGGCATCCGCGCTTTGGTTAAGCTGCAGCCGGGCGCGGAAATCACCATGGAGGCCAATCCCGGCACCTTCGAGCGGGAAAAGTTCCGCGGCTTTGCGGCGGCTGGCGTGACCCGGCTCTCCATCGGCGTGCAGAGTTTCGATTCCGCCAAGCTGGCCGCACTCGGCCGCATCCACAACGGCGGCGAGGCGCTGGCGGCTGTTGACGCGGCTTTGGGCATTTTTCCGCAGGTCAACACCGATTTGATGTATGCGTTGCCGGGGCAGAGCGTGGCCGAGGCGGTGCGTGATGTGGAAACGGCGGTGGCCACCGGCGTGCGCCACATCAGCGCCTATCACCTCACCATGGAGCCGAATACCGCTTTCGGCCACCGGCCGCCGGCCGATCTGCCCGCCGACGATGCCGCTTTGGACATTGAAGAAGCCGTACACCGCACCTTGCTGCAGGCGGGTTTCGAACACTACGAAACCAGTGCTTTCGCCCGTGACGGGCAATACGGCCGTCACAATCTGAACTATTGGCAGTTCGGCGACTATGTGGGCATCGGCGCCGGTGCGCACGGCAAAATCAGCAGCCATGCCGGCATCGAGCGTACCACCCGCAGCCGCCATCCGAAAGATTATCTGGCCGCCATGCAGGGACGCCCTGAAGAAGCGGTGGAGCGGTTTCAGGTGGCCGCCGGCGATCTGCCGTTTGAGTTCATGATGAACGCTTTGCGTCTGAAGCAAGGTGTGCCCGCCGCTCTGTTTGCCGAGCGCACCGGCCTGCCGCTGGCTGTGGTGGCGCGCGCTTTGGGCACCGCCACCAGCCGCAGCCTGTTGGATGCCGACCCGACCGTATTGCGGCCGACTGCTTTGGGGCGGCGGTTTTTAAACGATTTGTTGGCCTTGTTTTTGTAGGCTGTTGCGGCAGGGCTGGGGAAGCTGGCTTTTTCTTTGCGGCGGCGGCAGGCTGTCAATCAGACTTCATGGGCATTGGGGTTGGTATAAGCTGCTGTCATCATTACCATACAAGGGCTTCAGAGTTTTTACCCATATTTGTTAAAGCATTCGTTTGCCCTCAATCAACGCCATGATGATTTGCAAAAAGTGCTGTTGAAACTATTGCGTGAAATCCCAATGAATTTGTGCCATAAGCCTTGAATAAGTTAAAAATGAAAGATACGGAAATCAAAATTGACAGCTTTAATGTAAAATATTCTTTCTGGGCAAGTATTTTCACTGTTTTTATTCTTTTTCCAACTGCATTGTCAATATTCAAATTGATGAATATTGACAACACGGCAAGTCAAACACGATTCATCATTTTATTGCTTTCTATAATATTTGGTTTTTTGATCATCGTGATGAAAAGTACGATGAAGGAAGTTTGTCTTATAAAATACGGTGAAAATATTTTGATAAAAGATGGGAACAATATTGAAATAAAGTTAGATGAAAAATTTCATTACAATTTGTATCACTATCATTCTAGAAAAGTATTTATGATAAGAATACTGGACAAAAATAAATCATATTTTTATTTGTCTCCCGATACGGATTTAAAAAATGATATGGAAGCTTTTTTGCCTGAATCCAATAAGCATAAAAATAGCTTGGATTTTTATGCCCAAATTTTTCCGTTAGTGCTTTGCTTGGCCTATTTTATTCTGTCTGTTGTTTTTATCATTTAAAATAAATATTCCAGCAGGAGAAAAAAGGGGGAACCAAGCCAAATCTCCATTAAGCGGTTAATAAAGCACGGGCTACCTGAAAGCATCTCTTTCAGGTAGCCCGTGCTGTCTTCCATTGCCTGAGGCGGGTTTATTCGTCCCGGGTGACGATTTTCCCGCGCAAGGAGAAGGTGAAGGCTTCGGTGATTTCCACATCCACCATTTGGTTGATCAGGCGCGGATGGCCGGTGAAGTTCACCACGCGGTTGTTGGCGGTGCGCGCCTGCAGTTGGTCGGGGTCTTTTTTGGAAATGCCTTCCACCAAACAGCGTTGCACCGTGCCGAGCATACCTTGATTGATGCGGGCGGTTTCGGCTTCGATCACTTCGTTCAAGGCTTCCAGGCGGCGCACTTTTTCTTCATGCGGGGTGTCGTCGGGCAGATTGGCGGCCGGCGTGCCGGGGCGCGGGCTGTAAATAAAGACGAAGCTCAAGTCGAAGGCCACGTCTTTCACCAGCTTCAGCGTTTGCTCGAATTCGCGTTCGGTCTCGCCGGGAAAGCCGACGATAAAGTCGGAGCTCAGGCACAAATCGGGGCGGATGGCACGCAGCTTGCGGATGATGGATTTGTATTCCAGCGCGGTATAGCCGCGTTTCATCGCGCTCAATACGCGGTCGGAACCGCTTTGCACCGGCAAATGCAGGTGCGATACCAGCTTGGGCAGGTCGCGGTAGCATTCGATGATGGCATCGGAAAACTCGCGCGGGTGGCTGGTGGTGAAGCGCATGCGCTCGATGCCGGGTATTTCGTGCACGATGCGCAGCAGGGTGGCGAAGTCGCAGATGCCGCCGTCATCCATGGTGCCGCGGTAGGCATTGACGTTCTGCCCCAACAGGTTGATTTCTTTCACGCCTTGCTGGGCAAGGTTGGCGATTTCGGTGAGTACGTCGTTTAAGGGGCGGGAAAACTCTTCGCCGCGCGTGTAGGGCACCACGCAGAAGCTGCAGTATTTCGAGCAGCCTTCCATAATGGAAACGAAAGCGGAGCCGCCTTCCACGCGGGCGGGCGGCAGGTGGTCGAACTTTTCGATTTCGGGGAAGGAAATATCCACTTGCGAGAGGCCGGTGGTTTCTTTATCCGCAATCATTTGCGGCAGGCGGTGCAGGGTTTGCGGGCCGAACACCACGTCCACATAGGGCGCGCGTTTCACGATTTCTTCGCCTTCTTGGGAAGCCACGCAGCCGCCCACGCCGATAATCAGCTTGGGGTTTTTCTGTTTGAGGTTTTTCACGCGCCCCAAATCGGAAAACACTTTTTCCTGTGCTTTTTCGCGCACGGAGCAAGTGTTGAATAGAATGATGTCGGCTTCTCCGGCTTCGCTCACTTGCATGAGTTCGTCGCCTTCGGCCAGCACCGACAGCATTTTTTCGCTGTCGTATTCGTTCATTTGGCAGCCGAAAGTGCGGATAAATACTTTTTTCATGGTGTGGTTTTCTTTCAGGTAACCCGTAATCGCGGGGCTGATGGGCGTGGCGAACAGAATACATTCAGGCTGCCCGATGATGCGGCAGCCTGAAAACCGTTATTGAGCCTCACAGCGTGTTTAGGGATGGGTGAAAATATCTCCTGAGCTGACGCAGCCGCCCAATAACACGGCCAAAGCAATGGCCAAGGCGATATACGCAAATAGTTTTGCGGAGGCAGGAGAAAACGGTTTCATAGATAACTGATGGAATAAATGATTCATCGTTATACCTTTCTGAAAAAGCCAAGCGGATAAATCCGTTGTCAGGTGCGAAACGTTTTTCAAGGTAGCCTGAAAAACGGTGCGGCCTCAATGGCAGTCAGTTGTTGATGGAAACATCACGGTAAAAATGGCTGCAGCCGCCTGGGGATACAGCGGTGGTGCCGAACCGGACGGCATCAAACAGGGGCGGGCGGATTATACGCATTCTTGTATGGCATGAACAGGCGCTTGGATAAGCGGGCGGGGGCGTGCGGCACAAGCGAAGATGGTGGTTGGCGATGGATTTGGCGATCCAACAGCTTTTCAAGTGAAAACATTGTGTTGCTTGTTTGGCCGGCTTTGCAGGGAAAGCTGCGCCGATTCGGGCGTGAAATCGCCCGCTTTTTGGTCTATACTGCGCTGCGCATTGAAATATTGTGTCTTGTATCAGATTGGTGCGGCCGCCGCATGACGGCCGCGCGTTTGTGTTCAACCGAAACCTTAGAGGAAGCTCTGATGAATTTACATGAGTATCAGGCAAAAGAACTGCTGACCGCTTACGGCCTGCCGGTTCAAGGCGGTATTTTGGCGGCCAACGGCGAAGAAGCCGCTGCGGCTTACGACAAATTGGGCGGAAAATTTGCCGTGATCAAAGCCCAGGTGCATGCCGGCGGCCGCGGCAAAGCCGGCGGCGTGAAAGTGGTGAAAAGCCGCGAAGAGGCCAAAGAAGTGGCCGACAGCCTGATCGGCACCCATTTGGTTACCTACCAAACCGATGCCAACGGCCAGCCGGTGAACAGCGTCTTGGTGTGCGAAGACATGTATCCGGTGCAAACCGAGCTCTATTTGGGTGCGGTGGTGGACCGTTCCGCCCGCCGCGTGGTGTTTATGGCTTCCACCGAAGGCGGCGTGGAAATTGAGAAAGTGGCCGAAGAAACGCCGGAAAAAATCTTCAAAACCGTCGTTGACCCTCTGGTGGGCCTGCAACCCTGCCAGGCGCGCGAAGTGGCGTTTCAATTGGGCTTGAAAGACAAACAAATCAACGCCTTTGTGAAACTGATGACCGGCGCCTATCAAGCTTTTGTGGAAAACGACTTCGCCCTGTTTGAAGTAAATCCGCTGGCGGTGCGCGAAAACGGCGAGCTGGCCTGCGTGGACGGCAAAATCGGCATCGACGGCAATGCGCTCTACCGCCTGCCGAAAATCGCCGCCCTGCGCGACAAATCGCAAGAAAACGAGCGCGAACTGAAAGCCTCCGAATTCGACCTCAACTATGTGGCTCTGGAAGGCAATATCGGCTGTATGGTGAACGGCGCCGGCTTGGCCATGGCCACCATGGACATCATCAAACTGAAAGGCGGCCAACCGGCCAACTTCCTCGATGTGGGCGGCGGCGCCACCAAAGAGCGCGTGGTGGAAGCCTTCAAACTGATTTTGGAAGACAAATCGGTGCAAGGCGTGCTGATCAACATCTTCGGCGGCATCGTGCGCTGCGACATGATTGCCGAGGCCATTGTGGCGGCGGTGAAAGAAGTGAACGTCACCGTGCCGGTGGTGGTACGATTGGAAGGCAACAATGCTGAATTGGGTGCCAAAATCTTGAACGAATCCGGTTTGAAACTGACTTCTGCCGACGGCTTGAACGATGCCGCCGAAAAAATCGTCGCCGCCGTAAAAGCCTAAGGAGAACACAATGAGCGTATTGATCAATAAAGACACCAAAGTACTGGTACAGGGCTTTACCGGCAAAAACGGTACTTTCCATTCCGAGCAGGCCATTGCCTACGGCACCCAAGTGGTGGGCGGCGTGACCCCCGGCAAAGGCGGCCAAACCCATCTCAACCTGCCGGTGTTCAACACCATGAAAGAAGCGGTGAAAGAAACCGGCGCCGATGCTTCGGTCATCTACGTGCCTGCCCCGTTCGTGCTCGATTCCATCGTGGAAGCGGTGGATTCCGGCGTGCGCCTGGTGGTGGTGATTACCGAGGGTGTGCCCACGCTGGACATGCTCAAAGCCAAACGCTATCTGGAAACCAACGGCAACGGCACCCGCCTGGTCGGCCCCAACTGCCCCGGCGTGATTACCCCCGGCGAATGCAAAATCGGCATCATGCCCGGCCACATCCACCAGCCCGGCCGCATCGGCATTATCTCCCGCTCCGGCACGCTGACCTATGAAGCGGTGGCGCAAACCACCAAGCTGGGCTTGGGCCAATCCACCTGTATCGGCATCGGCGGCGACCCGATTCCGGGCATGAACCAAATCGACGCCCTCAAGCTGTTCCAAGATGACCCGGACACCGACGCCATCATCATGATCGGTGAAATCGGCGGCACCGCCGAGGAAGAAGCGGCCGAATTTATCCAAAGCAACGTCAGCAAACCGGTGGTGGGCTATATCGCCGGCGTGACCGCACCCAAGGGCAAACGCATGGGCCATGCCGGTGCGATTATTTCCGGCGGCAAAGGCACGGCCGAAGAGAAATTCCGCGCCTTTGAAAAAGCCGGCATGGCCTACACCCGCAGCCCGGCCGAGTTGGGCAGCACCATGCTGGAAGTGTTGAAAGCCAAAGGCATGCTGTAAAGCATCAACGCAAACGGCAAAGGCTACCTGAAAGGTTTCAGGTAGCCTTTATTATTGTGCGGCTGCGGCAACAGCCTAATTCTCCGTCCGACCATTAAACAGCGCCACCCAACCGCTTTCAAAAAAGCCCTGCAAAATGGCCTGCGCCGCCACTTGGTCGAGCACCGGCTTTTGTTTGCGCCCGCGCAGGCCGGCTTCGGCCAGCAGGCTTTCGGCATACAGCGAAGTCAACCGCTCGTCCACCCAATACACGGGCAGGCCGAAGCGGCCGTGCAGGCGGCGGCCGAATTTGCGCGCCAGGCGGGTAAGTTCGTGTTCGCTGCCGTCGGCATGCACCGGCAGCCCGACCACCAGCTGTACCGGCTGCCATTGCCCCACCAGCTTGGCGATGGCGGCAAATTTCACTTCATTGCCCTCCCCCGTTACCGTGACCAGCGGGTGGGCGATGCCGATTTCCGCATCGCCCTGCGCTACGCCGATGCGGGTTTCGCCGAAGTCGAAAGCCAGTGTGGTGCCGTGCATCGGTTTAAGCATGGCCGCCGACTCCCAGCTGCTCGGGCACGATATTCAAGAGCTTGATGGCGGCATCGTAGCGCGCTTCGTGCGGCAGGTCGAAGATGATGTCCGGATCTGCCGGTACGGTGAGCCAACTGTTGTCGGCCAATTCCTGTTCCAGCTGGCCGGGGATCCAACCGGAATACCCCATAAACAGCAGCGCCTTATGCACCCGCTCCCCGTCTTCCAGATGGGCCAGAATGTCGTCGGAAGAGGTCAGCGCAATGTCGTTGTTCACCGCCAAACTGCTTTTCCAATTGCCGGCCGGCGTGTGCAGCAGAAAGCCGCGGTCGGTCTGCACCGGCCCGCCCACCAAAACATAGCCTTCGGCG
The DNA here is from genome assembly GCA_030528345.1 of Eikenella sp. Classification (GTDB taxonomy): domain Bacteria; phylum Pseudomonadota; class Gammaproteobacteria; order Burkholderiales; family Neisseriaceae; genus Eikenella. The sequence goes on along the minus strand of JAUMZB010000006.1, from coordinate 57,990 downwards.
AAATACGGCGGCACGCGGTGTTGCATGGATTCCAGCACCTGCCGCACCGGCAGGGGAGAAGGCTTGTTGATCACCACGCCGGTGGCGCCTTCGTCGGAGTAGTCGCAAACATACACCACGCTGCCGGAAAAAAACGGATCCCGCATATCGGGCATGGCGATGAGAAAATGGTTGCTCAGATTCATATCGGGCTTTCTGGCGGACACAATAAACAGCATGATACCCGAATCGGCGGCAGGTTTCAGGTAGCCTTCCGACGATTCTAGATGCGGCCGGTGCTGCCGAAGCCGCCTTCGCCGCGCAGGCTGGCGGCAAATTCGTCCACCACCCGAAACGAGGCCTGCAACACCGGCACAATCACCATCTGCGCAATCCGCGCCATCGGCTCCACCACAAACGGCTCCGAGCCGCGGTTCCACAGCGACACTTTCAACTCGCCCTGATAATCGGAGTCGATCAAGCCCACCAGATTGCCCAGCACGATGCCGTTTTTATGGCCGAGGCCGGAACGCGGCAGCAGCATGGCGGCGTAACGGGGGTCAGCCAAATGTACGGCCATGCCGGTGGGCACCAGAAGCGTGCCCCCGGGCGGCAGGATAACGGCCTCGTCCAGACAAGCGCGCAGGTCTAAGCCAGCCGAGCCAGGCGTGGCGTACTCCGGCAGCGCATTTTGCATTTGAGGGCGGAGGATTTTCAGTTCGACAACGGGGTTCATGAATGTCCTTTAACGATGGAGTGTTGATGCGATGCCGGCACGGCAACAGGCTACCTGAAAGCAGGCCGTCGGCCTTTTTGCGAAGCGAAAACCGTGCACTATTTGCGCAACAGGCGCAGGGCATTGGCGGAGACCAACAGCGAGCTCAGGCTCATGCCCAAGGCGGCCACAAAAGGCGTCACGTAGCCGAAAGCGGCCAGCGGCACCGCAATCAGATTGTAGGTGGTCGCCCACCACAGGTTTTCGCGGATGATGCGGCGGGTGCGGCGGGCGGCGGCGGTAAGCTGGGGCAAAATGCGCATATCGCTGTTGATCAGCAACACGTCCGCGCCTTCGCGCGCCACATCCGCCCCTTCGGCCACCGCCACCGACACATCGGCTTGCGCCAGTACCGGCGCGTCATTGATGCCGTCGCCCACCATCAGCACACAGCGGCCTTGCGCCTGCAAATCCTGCACATAGGCCAGCTTGTCTTCCGGCGCGGCTTCGGCGCGAAAGGCGTCCAAACCGAGCCGCCGGGCCACGCTTTCCACCGCCGCTTCGCGGTCGCCGCTGAGCAGATGCAGACGCAAGCCCTGTGCGTGCAGGGCGGCCACCATATCGGCCACACCGCTTTTGATTTGATCCTGCAGCAGAAAAACGGCGGCGAAACCGCGGCGGCAACCCAAATAAACCGCGGTGCCGGCATGTTCGGTGTGCAGGCTTTCAGGTAGCCGGCCGGCAATTTCGGCCACATAGGCCAAACGGCCGATGCGCCACTCTTCCTGCCCGTCGCCGTCAAATACCGCCGCCATGCCGTGACCGATGCGGTTGAGGGTTTGCCGCGGCTGCGGGCGGCCTGAAACGTTTGTTGCCGGCAGCGCCATCAAGGCTTGCGCCACCGGATGTTCCGACTGCCGCTCCAAGGCCTGCGCCACCGCCACCGCCTGTTCGCGGCCGATGCCCTCGGCCAACAGTATGTCCGCCACCGCCAGGCGGCCTTCGGTGAGGGTGCCGGTTTTGTCCAGCACCACGGTATCCACCTGAGCCAGGGTTTCCAAGCTGTGGCCGCGCCCAATCAACACGCCCTCGCCCGCCAAACGGCCGGTGCTGGCCGCCAAAGCCGCCGGCGTGGCCAGCGACAAAGCGCATGGGCAAGTCACCACCAGCAGCGACACCGTAATCCACCAAGCCGTTTCAAAGTCGGCCAGATACAGCCACACGCCGAACACTGCCGCACTGAGCAGCAGCAGCCCCAATACAAAGGAAGAAGCGTGGCGGTCGGCCAATTCCACCATGCGCGGCTTTTCCGCCAAAGCACGGTCGAGCAGGCGCACGATGTGGCCCAAACGGGTGGCCGAACCGGTCTCCGACACCCGCACCACCAGCGGGCTGCCGATGTTCAGGGTGCCGGCGGTAACGGCCGAGCCGGCATACTTCGCCACCGGCAGGCTTTCGCCGGTGAGAATGGCTTCGTTCACCTCACTCTCGCCGGACAGTACTTCGCCGTCCACCGGCACCACTTCTCCGGCTTTCACCAACACCACTTCGCCGTTCTGCAGCCGCGCCACCACCGCTTCTTCCATCCTTGCAGTATCGGGATAGGCGGGCAGGCGGTGGCAGAATGCCGGCACCAGTTTCACCAAACGTTCGGCGGCATCGCCCGCTTTGCGCCGCGCCATCTGCTCCAAATAGCGGCCGCCCAGCAACAGAAACACAAACATCGACACCGAATCGAAATAAATGCCGCGCTCGTAGCCCAGCACCAGCGCCACAAAACTGGCGCCGAAGGCTGCCGAGATGGCCAGCGCCACCGGCGTATCCATGCCCAAGCGGCGGTTTTTGATGTCGCGCCAGGCACCTTTGAAAAACGGCACCGCCGAATAACACATCACCGGCAGGGTGAGAATCATATTGGCCCAATGCAGTATCCACAAAAACCACGGCTCGATTTCACCGCCGTAGAGATACACCGGGATGATGTACATCATCACCTGCATCATCGCCAAACCGGCCACCCACAAACGGGTCAGCGCCTGCCGCCTCTCCGCCTGTGCCTGCACCTCCAGCTTGTTGGCATCGTAAGGTGCGGCCTCGTAGCCGGTACGGCGCACGCACAGCAGAATATCCGACAAGGCCGCACGGCTGTTGTCCCAAGCCACCCGCGCACGCAGCGTGCTGTAATTCACTTCGGCCCGCAGCACGCCGTCCAAGCGCAGCAGCTGCTGCTCGATCAGCCACACGCAGGCGGCGCAAGTGACCCCGCCCAACATCAGTACCGCTTCGCGCTCGTGCTCGGAGCGGGTTTCTACAAACTCGGCCTGCACATCGGGCAGGTCGTAGAGTTTAAGCTGCGCCAGCACATCGGGCGGCGGCAGGGCGGCGCGTCGGGCATCGGCCGTGCGGCGGTGGTAATAGCTGCCCAGACCGGCGGCGATAATGCTTTCGGCCACCGCTTGGCAGCCGGCGCAGCAGGTCGGGCGGTTTTCCCCTTCGAAGGCCACCGGCAAATCCACCGAGGCGGGCACATCCAGGCCGCAATGGAAGCAGGCGGGGGGAGTGTGTTCGGTTTGGTTTTTCATAGCGGGCGGATTATAGCCGATGGCCGGCTTGTGCGCTGGCTGTCGGCAAAACGGCAGATGGCACGGCTTGGCAGGATTGCGCACTGCTTTGCCGGCTTTCAGGTAGCCTCAACAGCCACTTTCCGTTACCATGCGTCTGTTCAGGCTGCCTGAAAGCCCTCCCGAACCCGATATGAAAGGATCCACAGCATGTCATTCGGCCCACTCAGCCCCAAACTGTTTGTTTCCCCGCAAATCGGCCGTGCCGAAATCGAAGCCGCCGCCGCACAAGGCATCCGCACCCTCATCTGCAACCGTCCCGATGGCGAAGAGCCCGACCAGCCGACAAGCGACCAGCTGCGCCGTTGGGCCGCCGAAGCCGGCATCGAGCACTTCGTCCACCAGCCGGTGGTCGCGCCGCACATCCAACTGAGCGACGCGCGCACTTTTGCCGACACCGTGGCCCAAAGCCACACCCCCGTGCTGGCTTTCTGCCGCACCGGCACCCGCAGCTCGATTCTGTGGGCGATGGCCGCAGCGGCAGACGGCGCCGACCCGCAGCAGTTGCTACAAACCGCGGCTGCCGCCGGCATCGACCTTACCGCCGCCCTGCCCCGCCTGCAGGCCGTGCGCTAACGCACCGCTGCGCCCCAATCGGAACAGGCCGGCTGCCGCAAAATGCAGGCAGCGGCCGCCGCCACAATAAAAACAACCCGAACCACAAGGAGACACACATGGAGCCGGCTGTGAAAGCACCCTACATCGCCCGCGAAGCCGATGCCGACGGCCTGATCCGCTATGCCGGAGAAGAAAACCGGGTATGGCAGGATTTGATGGCCCAACAACAACCCGCCCTGCCCGGCCGGGCCTGCCGGGAATACCTGGACGGCTTGGCCAGACTGCAACTGCCCAAGGATCGGATTCCCCAACTGGCAGAAATAGATGCGGTGCTGCAGGAAACCACCGGCTGGCGCACAGCCGCGGTGCCGGCGCTGATTTCGTTCAGCCGCTTTTTCGGCTTGCTGGCCGACAAAGCTTTTCCGGTAGCCACTTTTATCCGCCGCCGTGAAGATTTCCAATACATCCAAGAGCCGGATATTTTTCACGAAATCGTCGGCCACTGCCCCCTGCTCACCCATCCGGCCTTCGCCGCATTCAACCAAACCTACGGCAAACTCGGCCTTGAAGCCTCCAAAGAAGAGCGGGTGTTTTTGGCGCGACTGTATTGGTTTACCGTAGAATTCGGCCTGCTCGGCCGCGAAACGAACGGGCGGCGCATTTACGGCGGCGGCATTTTGAGTTCGCCTGCAGAGACCCGCTATGCTTTGAGCCCGACACCCGAACACCGCGAATTCAATATCGCCGATGTGCTGCGCACCCCTTACCGCATCGACCGCATCCAACCGATTTATTACGTCATCGACAACATGGACAGCCTGTTCGAGATTGCCGATACCGACATCATGCTGGAGGTGCGCCGCGCCATGCAAAAAGGCCTGTTCGCACCGCACCCGAGTTTGACGGAAACTGAAAAGGAAACTGTATGAGCACCGAATTAGCCCGCCAACACTGCGAAGCCTGCTGTGCCGACGCCCCCAAAGTGAGCGATGCCGAACTGCCCGAACTGATGCGCCTGATTCCGGACTGGCAGCCCGTGGTCATTGAAGGCATCTTGCAGCTGAAGCGTGTGTTTACCTTCAAAAACTTCAAACAGGCCATGGCGTTCAGCAACCGCCTGGCCGACTTGGCCGAAGCCGAAGGCCACCATCCGGGCATCTTCACCGAATGGGGCAAAGTAACCGTAACCTGGTGGTCGCACAGCATCCAAGGCCTGCACCGCAACGATTTCATTATGGCAGCCAAAACCGATGCCCTGCTGACGGAGTAAGCAAGCTTCCGGAGCGTTTTACTTGAGAGTGCCGGATGCAGATATCGGATTGTGATGGACCCTCTTGATCAAGAGGCCACCGCAATCCGATATTTTCCGTCTTTTGTTTATCACGGTCTTCTTTCTAGGGCGCTAGGGCGTGCCGTCATAATGCTTGCGAAGCTAAAAAACCGCTGTGCAAGAAGACTTTGAACAGGCTTTTAGGCCTTGTCGGCTTGAGCAAACTGCTTGGCGATGGCTTCTTTCAAGCCGCTGTGGCGGACGCTTTTCCGCGCTACCGCCTGCTTCAGTCCCTCTGCATCTCCGGCATAAACAAATGTTTTTTTCGCCCGCGTCACGGCGGTGTAAAGCAGCGTGCGGTCAAATAAAGCCGCCGCCTGGGCTGAAGGCGCCTGCGGCGGCACCAACCACACCCTTTTATATTCCGAGCCTTGGCTTTTGTGTACCGTCATTGCAAATGCGGTGTCGCACAGCGGCAGGCGGCTGAGCGCCACCGGACGGTATCCTGTACCGTGCGGAAAAAAAGCGGCCAATCCGCCCCCATGCGGCAAAACAATACCGATGTCGCCGTTGAAAATGTTGACCGCATAATCGTTCTCTGCCGCCATCAAAATTTGGCCGGCAAACCAGCCCGCTTGGCCGGCTTTGCCCGCTTTTACCAATAAGCGGCGGTATTCCTGATTGAAGGCCTCCGCATCGGCACGCAAAGCCGTCAGCACCACACAATGCTGCTGTGCCGCCAAGCAAGCGGCCGGATCGCCTTCGGCAACGGCTGCCCAATACGTCTGCTGCTGCACGAAAAACGCCTTGGCCAATTGCGGTAATGGCGAAGTTTGCCAGCACAAGTCGTTTTCAAAATGGGAAAAAGCCGCCACCGCCTGCTCAGGAAGACCGGATACAATGGCTTGCGCGAGTGCACCCACGCCCCGTTCCGGGTCAAAGCGGTGGCTGCGCGTGAGCTTGACCACATGGGCAGACAACGGGGGCGGCTCGTCGTTGACGGCAAACGGTATGCCTTCAGGTAGCCAGGCAGATAAAACTTCTGCCTGCGCCCTGCTCAAGCCGGTGGGCTGTGCCAAAGCCGGCAGCAAAGCGCCGATGCCCACCGGAGGCAGTTGCTCTTCATCGCCCAGCAGAATCAGGCGCCCGCCTTCCGGTACGGCACGCAAGATTTTCAGCAGCAAAGAAAAATCCAGCATCGAGGCTTCGTCCAGAATCACGATGTCGTAAGGCAAGGACTGCTCCGCATCGTATTTTGGCGTTGCATCCAGCGGATGCAGACGCAATAAACGGTGAACCGTCTGACCCTCCAAAGCGTCCAGGTGGGCACGGACGGCATCAGACACCGAAAAGGTGGCCAAAGCCCGGTGCAGGGAGCGGGTCATGTGGGCGGCGGCCTTTCCGGTTGGTGCGGCCAAAGCGATACGCGGCAAAGGCGCGGCTTCGCCGCACAGTAAAGCCAATAGTTTGGCTACGGTGGTGGTTTTGCCTGTTCCCGGCCCGCCGCTGATCCAGATGAAAGGCTGCAACAGCGCCAAGGCAGCGGCGGCTTTCTGTTCTTGTGATGCCGGGTCGGGAAACCATTCGCACAAACGCTGTGCTATGTATCCGCTTTCAGGCAGCTTCACCGGCGAGCGGGACAAACGGTACAGCTGTTCGGCAATTTCCCGCTCACAGGCAAACAGCCTGCCGCTGTACAAACGGTTTCCCTGCAACACCAAAGGCGTGGCTTCAGACCCGTCCCCCACCACCGGACGGGCTTTTTTCAGCACCGCAGCCTGCACCTTCCCAACACAGACAAAGCTGTGCCCCGCATCTTGAGCATAGAGCAGTCCGTCCAAATAAGGCGCGACTGCTTCGGCAGCGGCCGGTGCCCGCACCTGCAAAGCGCTCAAAATGGTCGGAGTGGCGGGATGCCGGGGGGAAAAATCGGGACTAGGGTTCATCATCAAGCCAAAGCCGGGAGGCGGTTATGTCGGATCATATCGGATCATAAACAATACCGGCCATGCTTTCCAGATGATTCATTTCTTCATACCACTCGGCACGGATATCCACTTCCCATTCTGCCTGGCATTGCAATTGGAAGACCTTCTCCCGCCCGTCTTGTATCTGAGCGGAGGACAGCGCCGAAATTTCTGCACAGCCGGCAGGTGCTGCTTGTGCCGGCGAAGCCATCACCTGATCCCTGTCGGAAAATGCAGAAACACCCATCAAAATCATGCCTGCCAAGACCAATAACCGAATGCGATACATTTGCTTACCCCATAAACCCAAACTAAGATTTTCTTGGAATTTACTAAGAAAAAGTAAATATATCAAGTCAGGTTTCTTAAGATTTAATCAAGATATTGCTTTTTATAAAATAAAAAGTTAAAATCCGCTCAAGATTAAATACAAATCAAAGCATGTTTGAGGCATTCACGATGGAAAACTTTAAAGACAGGCTGCTTTTCCTATGGGGCGCACACGCCACCCCGTCAAAAATTGCGGCGGAAATCGGTATGACTTTGGCCGGATTCAGCCGCATCTGGAAAGAGGACGGCCTACCCAAAGCAGAAACCCTGTTGAAAATCAAAGAATTGAAACAATGCTCCCTCGACTGGCTGCTTACCGGCGAGGGCGAGGTTTTTGCTGCGGAACAGGAGCATCCGGTGCAAACCGTGAGCGATACGCTGGACAATCAGTATGACATTGAAGACTTTGTGTTTATCCCCCAATACGACATTCAGGCCGCCGCCGGCCACGGCCGTTTGGTGGGTGACGAAACCCCCGTCCATGCGGTGCCTTTCCAACGCCACGCCATCGAGCGCCTGATTGGGGGAGACGCCTCCCAACTGGCCGTGATCGCGGTGAAAGGAGATTCTATGGAAGGCGTATTGAACGACGGCGACCTGATTTTGGTGAATCTGCGCGAAACCATGCCGCGAGACGGCCTGTATGTGCTGCGGATTAATGAAAACCTGCTGGTTAAGCGCCTGCAGCTGGTGCCCGGCGGGGTGGTCAATGTGATTTCGGCCAACGAATCCTATCCGGCCTTCCAGATTCATTTAAACCAAACGGAAGACGATTTTGCGGTCATCGGCAAAGTGGAATGGTTCGGCAGGCAGATTTAAGAACCCGTTCACAGTCTTCTTGCGCAGCGGTTTTGCGAGGCAAAAGCCACAGACACAAAGCGAAAATGCGCGCCAAGGTTTCAGGCAGCCTGATGCGCCGCTGATTCATCCGGTGCCGGCAAAGCCTTGGGACTGCATGCGGCGATCAGATTGTTTTGCCCGAAACAGGCACTTTTCCGGCTTTGTCAGCACCAGCCAAAGCCGTTACAATGCCGCTTTCCCGTATTCTCCCCCATCCTGAGCATTATGTTTGAAATCGTCGAAAAACACCGTACTGCCGCCCAAGTCTTACTCGGTCTGATTGCCGTTACTCTTGTGGGGTTCGGTGTCGGTACTTTGGCTGCGCCCGGCAGCGACTACATTGCCAAAGTGGGCGATGTCAAAATCAATACCTTCCAAATCAACGAATTGGCCCGCGCAGCCCGTGCCAACGGCAATCCGGTTGACGAGCAGGCCATTTACCAAGCCTTGGTCCAACAAGCCTATCTGGAAGCCGGTGCCCGTGAGGCAAAAGTGGGCGAGCCTTCTCTGGAGCACATTCAGCAGGAGTTGATGAAAGACCCGCAGTTTCAGATAGACAGCCAATTCAGCAAAGCGGCTTTCGAAAACTATCTGCGCCAGCGCGGTTTGAATGAAGACCAATTCATTGAAGAAATGCGCAATCAATACCGCCGCCAAACCATGTTCAGCCTGCTGGCCGGCGGCCACATCGTGAGCGACGTTCAGGCCCGGCGCCTGTTGGCCGTGCTGGATGCCGAACGCAGTTTGCGCAGCGTGGCATTTGAAGCCAAAGCATTCGCCGACAAGGTGCAGGCGGACGATGCACAACTGCAAAAATATTTTGATGCCCGCAAGGCAGACTATGCCCTGCCCTTGGCAGTAAAACTGGAGTACGTTGAGCTGAGCATCGAGGAGCTGGCCAAACAGCAAAGCGTGAGCGCGGAAGAGTTGCAGCAGGCTTACCAGAATATGGCGCCGCCGGCCGGGCAGGAAAAACCGGATTTCGAAACCGCCAAAGCGGATTTGGAAGCGGATCTGCGCAACCGGAAAGCTTCACAAAGCCTGATTACCGAACGCGAAAAGTTGTCGCAACTGGCTTTCGAACATCCGGACAGCCTGCAAACAGTGGCCGAACAAATGAAGCTGCCGCTGCAGAAACATGAAACCTGGCTCAGCCGTCCGGAAGCGGAGGCCAGCCGGCTGCCGGCACCGGTATTGGCGGCCATGTTTGGCGACGACGTGGTGGTGCGCCGCCACAATTCCGACGTTTTGGACATGGGCAACGGTGTGTTGCGCGTACTGCGGGCCAGCGACGTGAGCCAGGCGCGCGAACAGACTTTTGAAGAAGCCAAAGCGGCGGTGCGCAAAGATTATATTGCTGCCGAAAGCCTCAAACTGGCCCAAGCCGCCGCCGCAGAGGCTTTGGGCAGAGCCGATAACGGTAATCAGGCCGGCTTGGCTTGGTCGGCGGTGGAAAAAATCGGCTCGCTGCAACTGCAGCAGAACTTGGGCATGGAGAATTTCTCCGCCATTTTGAAAGCCCGTCCGCAAACCGGCAAACCGGCCTACGCCGTTGTCAATTTGCCGGAAGCCTCATTGCTGCTTGAAGTACAGGCCGTCGAACTGCCCGCCGACAGCGAGAGCAAGTTGGCGCACATGCGGGAATTGGCCGGCCAACGGACCGCCGAATCGTTTTACGCCCTCTATATGCAGCATCTGGAAAAGCGTTTCCCTTTGCAAAGCGGCGCACAAAAACTGAACAGCGAAGCGGCGCATTAAAGCGGCGGCCACGCAACGGGCTACCTGAAAACCGGCAGTACAGATGTCCGCCCGGCCAAAGTTTTCAGGTAGCCTATTTGGGATCCGGCTTGAGAGCTTGGCCTCCCGGATGCGGATGCCGTTCAAGCCATAACCGTGTCGCGGGCATGATTACCGGAAATTTCTGTAAGATAAACATATCACACGATAGGTAAGCGGGCAGGCAGTATCCTTAGGACATCAACGTACAATGTAGAAATGCGCCGCAGATGGGGCTTTGTAAAGATTACAGGCTACCTGAAAGCTTTCAGGTAGCCTGCCGTTTATCTCCTGATACGGCAAATCAAGCGATCGAATCGATTTGCATCAACAGAAAATCAAACGCCGACTTTGGTTTTGCGGCACCGCTTATCCCGACACCACCGCTGACTGCCGCGCCAAGTGCGGCTGCGCGCAACCCTTTGGCCGATGGTGTCTTAACGCCCGGCGGCCGACTTCACCACCAAGCGCACCCGCTCGCCCGCCATCCGCTGCGACAGCCAGGCCGATAAACGCTGGCTTTCTTTTTCCGGCAAAGGTTCCGGCAGCAACATCCAAACGAAAACGGTCTGCTCGCCCTCCCCGGCCTCCGCAACGGCTGCGGAAGCATCGGCCGCTGCCTCGGCCTGTCCGGCCTGTTCCCAAACCAGGCCGCGCCCGACCGCCAATTGCCGCACTTCGGGATACTGCGCCCGGATTTCTTTCAAAACGGCGGCATCATTCCGGCTCTGCTCGTTCAAACCGGTTTGCAGGGTATGGATGTAGTCGGCCTGCTGTTTGAGCTGGTCCTGCAGACGCAGCGAATCGCTTTGGCTGGCGGCGATTTCTTTGCGTACCGCATCCAGATTATCGGCATTGCCGCCCGCATACAGCACCTGCACCTGGGGTTGGCGGATGCCGGCCGCTTCCAGTTTGTCGTGCAGGCGGCGGCTGATCTGTTCGGCATTGCCCGCACCATTGATGATCAGACGCACCAGTTTCTGACGGTCGTCGGTATGGCTGCGCAGCACAAAAAAGCCCTCTTCCTGCTGGGCCGCTTTCACCACCGCAGCCACATGGGTATTGAAAATCTCCTTTTGCACCAAGCGCATGGCCAGGTAGCTGCTGGGCAGCATCACCGCCACCACCACCAAAAAAATCACTGCCCGATGCATCCGACGGGTGGATTCCGTGACCAAGCCGCGGCGCGGCAGTTTCAGCAGCCGAGAAAAAATCAGGGTGGCAAAGGCAATGAACACGCAATTGATGGCAAACAGATACGAGGCGCCGAAAAAATAGCCCCAATTGCCGTGTGCCAAGCCGAAACCGGCCGTGCACAAGGGCGGCATCAGCGCGGTGGCGATGGCTACGCCGGGAATCACATTGCCGCCGTCTTTGCGCGTGATGGCCACAATGCCGGCACTGCCGCCGAAAAATGCAATCAGCACGTCCCACAGCGTGGGCTGCGTGCGCGCCAAGAGCTCGCTTTGCGCCTGCTCCAGCGGTGTGATCAGGAAATACAGCGTGGCGGTCAACAGGCTGATGAGGATAAACACCAGCATATTGCGCGCCGCCAAACGGATCAGACGGACATCCCCCACCGCCGCGCCATAGCCCATGCCCACAATCGGTCCCATCAAGGGCGAAATCAGCATGGCGCCGATAATGACGGCGGTGCTGTTCACATTCAGGCCGATGCTGGCAATCGCAATCGCAAACATCAATACCCACAGATTGGTGCCGGAAACGCGCACATTGTTGCGGATGGCCGCATCCACTTTGTCGGGGTGGGCTTGGTCGTGGTGCAGGCTGAAAAGCTCGCGTAAGGGAGAGGGGGCTGCGGGTTCTTTGTCGGATGTGGCGTTCATGGTTTATTCCCGTTGAAAAATATGCGGGCAGGCCGGATCAAAATGCGGTATCCGGTCTATCCGGGTTTCAGACAGCCTGCGGCGGCTGGTATGATCCCGCCTCATCGGCTTGGGCCGGCAGGCTACCTGAAACGCACAAACGTCCCGAGCCCGGCCGGCAGAAAAAGCGCCACATTATGCCCGTTTTCCGGCGTAAAAAAAGCCCCTTGTCCCGGCTATTTTCCATTCCTTACCGAGCATTGCCCACCATGAGCCACTCTTTCCCTTCCTGCCCCCTGTGCCGCCCCACCGGCGAAACCGTACTTTGGCAAACCCCGCGCTGGCGCGTAATTGCGGTTGGCAACGAGCCCGGCGTACCGGCTTTCTGCCGCGTCATCTGGCAGGCGCATGTTGCCGAAATGACCGATCTGACCCCTGCCGAGCGCCAAGCGCTGATGGAGGCGGTGTTCCGGGTGGAAGCCGGTATGCGCCAAATCCTGCGGCCGAGCAAAATCAATCTGGCCAGTTTGGGCAATATGGTGCCGCACCTGCACTGGCATGTGATCGCCCGCTTCGAAGACGACGCCCACTTCCCCGCGCCGATTTGGGCGGCACCCAAACACAAGCGCACGCCCGCGCTGCCCGAAGACTGGCAGCAACAGCTGGCTGCCTATCTGGCCGGCAACGGGCCGAACGGTTAAATTGTTTCAACAGCCTTAACAAAACAGGGGGAAAACTGGTATGGTTGGCCGCTGTCTTCCCCTGCACCGTAGGCTGAGACCTTTGCAAAACTCCCATCTGCGGCGCATTTCTGCGTTGCACGTTGATGCCCTAGGGGTACTGCCCGCTCGCTTAGCCTTGTATCTGATATGTCCGTCCCACAGGGATTCCCGGCGTTCACACTCGCTGTGCTGCTACGCCTTGAACGGCATTCACATCTGGAGGTTTTGCAAAGGTCTCAGGCTACCTGAAATCCTGTATTACCGAGAATACCCATGCAAACACACAATCCTTCCCGCCGCCATTTCCTGCAAGCCTCAGCCGCCATAGCCGGCGCCGGCATTCTGCAGGCCTGCGGCACCGGCGCCACCCCTGCTCCTTCGGGCCGCGCCGCCCGCCCGGTGCTGCCGGCCGGCCGGCCTGTTTCTAACCGCGGAAGCGGGGAAGAAAACACTTTGCGCGTGGTGGCCACGTCGGGTTTCGCTCCCCGCCCGGAGCAAGCGGAACGCGGCTTGCGCCGTCTGTATGATGCCGGCTTCGTCATCACCAACCAGCACGCGGCGTCGCGCCGCTACCAGCGTTTTGCCGGCAGCGATGCCGAAAGAATTGCCGACTTCCAAGAGGTTGCCGCCGGCCACGTGGCGACACCGAAAGTTTTGATGGGTTTGCGCGGCGGCTACGGTGCCGTGCGCCTGCTGCCGCACATCGACTGGGCCTCATTGGGCAGCCGCATGCGCGAGCACGGCACCCTGTTTTTCGGCTTCAGCGACGTTTGCGCCGCCCAATTGGCACTGCTCGCCCGCGGCAACTGCCCCAGCTTTGCCGGCCCCATGCTCTACAGCGAATTCGGCAAAATCCAGCCGACGGCCTACACCATGCAGTCGTTTATCGACGGCAGCACCCGCAATCACCATACCGTTGATGTGTATGCGGTGCAGGCGCAGAACTTCCGTCCGCTGGAAGGCACTTTGTGGGGCGGCAATCTGAGCGTGATCGCCTCTTTGGCCGGCACCCCTTATCTGCCCGATATCGAGGGCGGCATTCTGTTTCTCGAAGACGTCAGCGAGCAGCCCTACCGCATCGAGCGCATGCTGCAAACCCTGCATCTGGCCGGCATCCTGAAAAAACAGCAGGCAGTGGTGCTGGGCGACTTCCGCATGGGCAATATCCGCGACGTTTACGACAGCAGCTATGATTTTTCTTCCGTCGCCCACACCATGCGCCGCGTCACCGGCATCCCGATTCTCACCGGCTTCCCCTTCGGGCACGTAGCCAACAAAGCCACTTTCCCGCTCGGCGCCCACGCCAAAATCCGTCCCAACGGCAGCGGCGGCTATCAGGCGGTGTTCAGCGGCTACCCCACCCTGAATCCGGCCGCTTTAAATCTCGCCAGCCTGGTTACACCGATAAGCGCCGCGCCCGTGGCCGGCGATGACGGCGGCGGGGAATCCGAATAAACCCGCCCCGCCGAAACCCGCACAACAGGCTGCCTGAAAACAGCAACGCAGATTTGGATGAGGCCCACAGCCGCCGTGCAAACGGTTTTGCCATTTTTTACCGCCCGATACTTGATTGCCCTCATGCCTTTGCCTTAAAGTGCGCTGCCCCGCCCGGCCGTTTCGGGCCGGACGCCCCCTATTCCGCCTGCACCCCTTATTTGGAAAACACACAAGATGTCCCGACAAACCTTCAAAAAAATCGCCCTCTACACCTTAGGCACCTTCACCGGCATTGCCGTGAGTCTGAGCGTACAAAGCTTTGCCGAGAGCCGCGGCGGCAAACAGGCTCTGCCTGTGGACTCGCTGCGCACCATGGCCGAAGTGTACGGCCAGATCAAAGCCAACTATTACGAAAACAAAAACGACGACGAAATCCTCGAAGGCGCCCTCAAAGGCATGGTGTCGAACCTAGACCCGCATTCCGAATACATGACGGTGAAAGACTATGCCGACCTGCAGGAATCCACCAAAGGCGAATTCGGCGGTTTGGGAATGGAAATCGGCTCGGAAGACGGCTTCATCAAAGTGGTGTCGCCGATTGAAGACACCCCGGCCGAGCGGGCCGGCATCCGCAGCGGCGACTACATCATCAAAATCGAAGACGACTCCACCCGCGGCATGAGCGTCACCGATGCCGTCAAACGCATGCGCGGCGAGCCGGGCACCAAAATCACCCTCACCCTCACCCGTAAAGACGAAGCCAAACCCATTGTGGTGCACCTCACCCGCGCCATCATCAAGGTGCGCAGCGTGCGCCACCACCTGATTGAGCCCGGCTACGGCTATGTGCGCATCAGCCAGTTCCAAGAACGCACCGTGCCGGCGCTGGCCGATGCGGTGAAAGCCCTGCGCCGTCAAAACGGCGCCCCGCTCAAAGGCGTGATTCTGGATTTGCGCGACGACCCCGGCGGCCTGTTGAACGGTGCAGTAGGTGTCTCCGCAGCCTTCCTGCAGCCCGGTCAGGCCGTGGTGAGCACCAAAGGCCGCGACGGCCGCGCCAGCATGAGCCTGAAAGCCCGGCCGCAAGATTACCGTTTGGGCTTGGGCAACGACCCGCTGGCCGACCTGCCGCCCGAACTGAAAAACATTCCGCTTACCGTGTTGATCAACTCCGGCTCCGCTTCGGCTTCCGAAATCGTGGCCGGCGCCCTGCAAGACCACAAACGCGCGGTGATTGTGGGCACCCAGAGTTTCGGCAAAGGCTCGGTGCAAACCGTGATGCCGCTGTCCAACGGCGGTGCCGTCAAGCTCACCACCCAGCTTTACTACACCCCCAATGACCGCTCCATTCAAGCACAAGGCATTGTGCCCGATGTGGAAGTGGCCGATAAAAACCGCCGCTTCGAAAGCCGCGAAGCAGACCTCTCCGGCCACATCGGCAACCCCAAAGGCGGCAACGAAGTGAAAGGCCGCACCCTGCAGCATCAGGCAGACCCGGACGAAACAGCGCAAAGCAGAACCGCTTCCGAAGCCGAGAGCGGCAAAAACGAAGAAGAAGCCTTGTCTGCCCGCCACATTCCGAATCCGGAAAAAGACGACCAGTTGCGCCGCGCGCTGGAACTGGTGAAATCGCCCCAGCAATGGCAGGCTTCTCTCGGCCAGGCCGCCCGCCGACCGGCCAAGGCCGACAGCGGCAAATAAGCGCTTTTGCGTGCCACAGAAAAACAGGCTACCTGAAACCTTCAGGTAGCCTGAGACCTTTGCAAAACCCCCATCTGCGGCGCATTTCTGCGTTGTGCGTTTATGCCCTATGGGTACTGCTCGCTCGCTTGCCTATCTTCATGATATGTCTGTCCCACAGGGATTCCCGGCGTTCACGCTCGCTGCGCTGCTACGCCTTGAACTGCATCCACATCTGAGGGTTTGACAAAGGTCTCAGCCTGTTTACATGCTGTCACGACTCAGCCGCAAATTTCCGTCAGCGGCCAGCGCGGGCGCACGCCGAACGCAGCCGCCGTTTCGGCACTCCGTACCCGCATGGCGCCGGCAAAGGCAATCATGGCGCCATTGTCGGTGCACAAAGACAGCGGCGGAAAATACGTTTGCACCGCCTCGGCAGATGCCTTGGGCTCAAAGCGGATGCTCAGCTGCGACAAAGCCCGGCGCAACTGCCAGTTGGCGCCCACCCCGCCGGCCACCACCAAGCGGCGGAAACCGGTTTGCAGCAAAGCCGCTTTCGCCTTGGCGGTCAGCACGTCCACTACCGCCTCTTGAAAGGCGTGGCAAATGCTGTTGCGCACGTTTTCAGGTAGCCTGCCGCCGTATTCGGCACGGGCTTTTTCCACTGCGGTCAGTACCGAGGTCTTCAGGCCGGAAAAGCTCATCTGCAAATCGCCCGAATGCAGCATCGGCCGTGGAAATTCAAACCGTCCGGCTTCGCCGGCCTTGGCCAACTCCGACAGCTTGGCGCCGCCCGGATACGGCAGCCCCAGCAGCTTGGCGGTTTTGTCGAAGGCTTCGCCGGCCGCATCGTCCACGCTCTCGCCTAATAAGGTGTAGTCGCCGATGCCGCGCACGGCCATCAATTGGGTGTGGCCGCCGGAAACCAAGAGGGCGACAAAGGGAAACGCCGGCTTGTCTTCCGCCAGCAGGGGCGACAGCAAGTGGCCTTCGAGATGGTGCACTGGCACCACCGGTTTGCCCAAAGCGAACGCCAGCGCATTGGCGTAAGCCGTGCCCGCCAACAAGGCCCCGCCCAAACCCGGGCCTTGGGTGTAGGCCACGGCATCGATGTCGGCATAGTTTTTGCCCGCTTCGGCCAGGCAGGCTTGGGTGAGCGGCACCAGACGGCGGATGTGGTCGCGGCTGGCCAGCTCGGGCACCACGCCGCCGTATTCGGCATGCATCGCCATTTGGGTGTGCAGCTGGTTGCCCACCAAACCGTGTTCGGTGTCGTACAGCGCCACGCCGGTTTCATCACAAGAGGATTCAATACCGAGAACAAGCATAATCAGGGGGTGAGGCCGTGAAAAAAGAGGCAATTATAGCAGATGCGCCGCCGGCCGCCGTTGGTGTTTTGGGTTTGGGCGACCCGAGGCTCGCGCGACCGGTTTGCAGGCAGCCGGGGCATAGCAGCCAAACGGATGCAAAAAAACCGGAGCAGGGGCGCTGCTCCGGCGATGAGGGAAACCCGTTCGGGGTTTATTTGTAACCGGCCTGCTGCATCAGCATCACGGCTTTGCGTTGGTTGCGGCCGGCGACGGATACGTTGATCACGTCTTGCTTGAAGCGACCCCAACGCGCCACTTTCGGGTCGGGATTCACGCGCGGGTTGGCGGGGTATTCGTGGTTGAGGTCGGCAAACAGGTTTTGCGCTTCGCTGCCGGAGAGCCACTCGATGAACTTCTGCGCTTCTGCCGGCTGGCGGCTGTGTTTGGCCACGCCGGCACCGGATACGTTCACGTGGGTACCGCGACCCTGTTGGTCGGCAAAGAAGATGCCGATGGGCAGATTGGGCTGTTTCTCCATCAGGCGGCCGTAGTAGTAGGTGTTGGCGATGCCGACATCACAACGGCCGGCGCCGATGGCTTCCAGCATGGCGGTGTCGTTGGCAAACGGTTCGGCCGCCAAATTGGCTACCCAGCCCTGTACGATTTGTTTGGTGCGGGCATTGCCGGCATTGGCAATCATGGTGCCGACCAGCGACTGGTTGTACACATTATTGGAAGTGCGCAGGCAGAGGCGGCCGCGCCATTTGGGATCGGCCAAATCGGCGTAGCTGGAGAGCTGGTTGGGTTGTACTTTATTGGTATTGTAGAAGATGGTGCGGGCGCGCACGGAGAGGCCGAACCATTTGTTGCCCGGGTCGCGCAGGTGGGCGGGGATGTTGGTGCGCAAGGTGTTGGAGTTGACGGTACGCAGCAAGTCCATCTGGGTAGCCTGCCACAAATTGCCGCCGTCTACGGTAATCAAAACGTCGGCCGGGCTGTTGGCACCCTCTGCACGCATACGCTCCATCAGGGGGCCGGCTTTGTCGTTGACCAGTTTGACGGTGATGCCGGTTTTCTGTTGGTAGGCTTGCGCAATCGGTCTGAGCAGATTGTCTGCCCGGGAGGAATACACCACCAGTTCTTGGGCGAAGGACGGTGCGGTCGCACCGATGGCGGTCAAAGCTAAAAACAGACTTTTTTTCAACATCAGATTTTCTCCTGTTACAGGGTGGTAGGCCGGAATGCCTCGGTTAAAGTCAGGCCGCATCTTAGCATTGTTCTTTGTTTGCAAACAATATCGAATATCATTTATTTTCTTGGGCGGCTTGCATCCGTATCCCGACTCTAAGATAATCTGCGGCTTTATCCACTCAGGCTACCTGAAAACCTATGGCCTCCTTTTCCGCTTCCCGCCTGCTGCCGCGTTTTTGGCTGCTGTTGTGCTTGGCCGCCTTGCTGTTGCCGCTGTCGGTCATCGTAGCGGCGCTGGGCGACTTCGATGCCGAATTGTGGGCGTTTCTGCTGGAATACCAATTGCCGGTACTGATCAAAAACACCGTCTGTCTGGTATTGGGCGTCGGCTTCGGGGTGGCGCTGCTGGGCACATCCGCCGCTTGGCTGACCGCCATGTACGACTTTCCGCTGCGGCGTTTCTTCTTCTGGGCCATGATGCTGCCCTTGGCGGTGCCGGCCTATGTACTGGCTTTTACCCAACTCGGCCTGTTCGACTACACCGGCCCCATCAGCACCTGGCTGCGCGAAAACCAAGGCTGGGAACAGGGCCTGCCCGATGTGCGCAACGGCTTCGGCTTGGCGGCGGTCATGAGCCTCACGTTTTATCCTTATGTGTATCTGTTGGCACGCAACGCTTTCGGCAGCATGGGCCAACGCGCGCTGGAGGCCGGCGCTTCCTTGGGGCTGTCGCCGTGGCAGTCTTTCCGGCGCATTGCGCTGCCGATGGCGCGGCCGTGGATTGCGGGCGGCACCATTCTGGCGCTGATGGAAACCCTGGCCGACTTCGGCACGGTGTCCGTATTCAGCTACGATACCTTTACCACCGCCATTTATCAGGCTTGGTTTGATTTCTACTCGCTGGAAACCGCCAAGCAACTGGCGGCGCTGCTGATTTTCGGCGTGTTTGTGTTGTTGGTGCTGGAACAGCTTTCGCGCGGCAACCGCCGCTTCAATCCCTCCGGCAAAACCGCCAAGCAACGCCGCATCCCGCTTTCAGGTAGCCTCAAATGGCTGGCTTGCGGCTATTGCGCCCTGATTCTGCTGGCCGCTTTTATCGTGCCGGTGATCCAGCTCGTCATTTGGGCTTACGAAACCTTCCACGACCGCTTCAATACTTCTTTATGGGAGCAGGCCTGGCATTCTCTGGCCGGCTCCTTGGCCGCCGCTTTGCTCACCGCCGTCATTGCCCTGCTGCTGGCCTTGGCCAAACGGGCCGACCGCAGCCGCTTTGCCGCCGTCGCCGCCCGCACCGCCACATTGGGTTACGCCGTTCCCGGCACCGTCTTGGCCGTGGGCATTTTCGTGCCGGTGGCTTGGTTGGACAATCAACTGATCGCCCATCTCGGCTTGCCGGAAGGCGCTACTGCCGTCTTCAAAGGCACTTTGGCCGTGATGCTGGCGGCCTTTGCCCTGCGTTTTCTGGCCGTAGCCTTCGCCGCCGTCGAAGCCGGTTTGGAGCGCATCAGCCCGTCTCAGGCCGAAGCCGCCCGTTCTTTGGGCTGCAACGGCATGGGCGTGCTGCGCCGCATTTACCTGCCGCTGCTCAAGGGTTCGGTCGGCACCGCCATGCTGATGGTGTTTGTGGACGTGATGAAAGAAATGCCGATCACCCTGATGACCCGTCCTTACGACTGGGACACCCTCTCGGTACGCGTTTACGCCTTCACCATCGAGGGCCAATATGCCCAAGCCGCCCTGCCCGCCCTGCTGATGGTGGCCACCGGCCTCCTGCCCGTTATCCTGTTTTCCCGCACCGAGTCCCAACCATGACCCTGCACGTTCAAAACCTCAGCGTAGCCTTCGGCGACAAAACCGTCCTGCAAAATTTCGGTTTGACCTTGGAACAGGGTGAAACCGCCTGTCTGCTCGGCCATTCCGGCTGCGGCAAAACCACCGCCCTGCGCGCGATTGCCGGCTTCGAAACCCCGTCCTCCGGCACCGTTTCCCTACACGGCCGCCTGCTCAACGACACGCCCGCCCACCGGCGCCAAATCGGCATGGTGTTTCAAGACTACGCCCTGTTTCCCCATTTAAACGTCGCCGACAACATCGCCTTCGGCCTGCACCGCCGCCCACGCAGCGAACGCCGACAGCGGGTGGCGGAACTGCTCGCCCTCACCGGCCTCGATACGCAGGCCAAACAGTATCCCCACCAGCTCTCCGGCGGCCAGCAGCAAAGGGTGGCGCTGGCGCGCGCGCTGGCGCCGAAGCCGGATCTGATTCTGTTGGACGAGCCGTTTTCCAATCTGGATGCCGATCTGCGTACCCGCCTATCCAAAGAAGTGCGCCAACTGCTGAAACAGCAAAACACCGCCGCCATCATGGTGACCCACGACCAACAGGAAGCCTTTGTGATGGCCGACAAAATCGGTGTGCTCCGCCAAGGGCGGTTGGTGCAGTGGAGCGACCCCTACACCCTCTACCGGCGGCCGGCCGATGCCGAAACCGCCTGTTTCATCGGCAGCGGCGCCCTGATTAGCGGCCAAGCGGCCGGCGGGGGTATTCAAACCGGCCTCGGTCTGCTGCCCGCGGCTGACGCCGCCGCCTTTGCCTCCGGCCAGGCCGTGCGCGTGCTGATCCGGCCGGACGACATTGTTTTCGACCCCTCAGCCGCCGAACAGGCCGAAGTTTTGGAGCAGGATTTCAAAGGCGGCCATTTCCTCTATACCCTGCGCCTGACCGACGGCAGCCTGCTCCCCGCCCACTCCGCCGAACACCTCGACATCGGACAACGCCTGGGCGTCCGCTATCAGGGCGCTGCCGCGGTGGCCTTTCCGCTCTAATCTAACTGCCCCATCCCATCCGCCAACCATCGGCGCCTTCGGCAAACATCAAATAAGGGCTACCTGAAAACTTTGGCTGCGGGTTGCTGTGCAGCCGAAGTTTTCAGGTAGCCCTTTCATGACGACGAAAACCCTTAGGATTCGTGTTTGTTCTGCCCGGAATACTGCGGCAGAATGGCCGCACGCTCTTCTGCGGCGGAGACCTCCGCCGGCTGTGCGGCGTTTTGCTGCTGCTCCGCCGGCAAGGCCGGGGATTCGGCAGGTTCGGCCGTTTCGCCGTCTTCTTTGCGGATGTTGTGGCTGTAGTCTTTCGGCGGACTGGGCTGTTTGCCGGCCATGATTTCCAGCACTTGGTCGCGGTCTATGGTTTCCCACTCCATCAATGCCCGGCACATGGTCTCCATTTTGTCGCGGTTTTCGTCCAAGATTTTGTAGGCCACCGCGTATTGCTCGTCGAGAATGCGGCGCACTTCGGCATCCACTTCCTGCTGGGTTTTTTCCGAAATATGCTGCGAGCGGGTGATGCTGCGGCCGAGGAACACTTCACCCTCGTTTTCGGCGTACACCATGGCGCCCATTTTGTCGCTCATGCCGTAGCGGGTAACCATTTCGCGGGCGATTTGGGTGGCGCGCTCGAAATCGTTGGAAGCGCCGGTGGAAATGCGGCCGACATAGATGTCTTCGGCAATCCGGCCGCCGTACAGAATCGAAATCTGGTTCAGCATCTGGTCTTTATACATACTGATGCGGTCGCGCTCCGGCAGCTGCCAGGTCAGACCCAAGGCGCGGCCGCGCGGCATGATGGTGACTTTGTGCACCGGATCGGTGCCTTCCAAGCTTTCCGCCACGATGGCGTGGCCGGATTCGTGGTAGGCGGTGGCGCGTTTTTCGTCTTCGTGCATCACCATGCTGCGGCGCTCGGGACCCATATAGATTTTGTCTTTGGCATCTTCAAAGTCGCTCTGATCGACTTTGGTTTTGTTGCGGCGTCCGGCAAACAGCGCCGCCTCGTTGACCAGGTTGGCCAAGTCGGCACCGGAAAAGCCGGGTGTGCCGCGCGCCAAGGACACCAAATCCACCGAGGCATCCAGCGGCACTTTTTTGGCATGTACTTTCAAAATCTGTTCGCGGCCGCGGATGTCGGGCAGCGGCACCACCACTTGGCGGTCGAAACGGCCGGGGCGCTGCAAGGCGGGATCCAGCACATCGGGGCGGTTGGTGGCCGCAATCACAATCACGGTTTGGTTGCTTTCGAAGCCGTCCATTTCCACCAACAGCTGGTTGAGGGTTTGCTCGCGTTCGTCGTTGCCGCCGCCCAAACCGGCGCCGCGCTGGCGGCCGACCGCATCGATTTCGTCGATAAAGATGATGCAGGGGGCGTTTTTCTTGGCCTGCTCAAACATATCGCGCACGCGGGAAGCGCCCACGCCGACAAACATTTCCACAAAATCGGAACCGGAAATGCTGAAAAAGGGCACGCCCGCTTCGCCGGCAATCGCTTTGGCGAGCAGGGTTTTGCCGGTACCGGGGCTGCCGGCCAGCAAAATGCCGCGCGGCACACGTCCGCCCAAGCTTTGGTAGCGGTTGGGCGCTTTCAGGTAGTCCACGATTTCCTGCACTTCTTCTTTGGCTTCGTCGCAGCCGGCCACATCGGCAAACGTAACTTTGTTGGCGTCTTTGTCCAATAGCTTGGCGCGGCTTTTGCCGAAGGAGAAGGCGCCGCCTTTGCCGCCGCCGCCGGCCTGCATGCGCATGAAATAAAACCAGGCGGCAATCAGCAGCAGCACGGGCAGCAGGCTGAAAAAGAGGCTGCCCAACATGCTGGGCTTCTCTTCGGGAACCACCTTCACGTCCACGTTTTTGCCCAGCAGGGTTTCAATCAGCTTGTCGTCCAGCGGGGCGTTGGTGAAGAATTGGGTTTTGTCGGTGCGCTCGCCTTTGATCACATAACCGGTCACCACCGAGCCTTCGATGTGCACGCTGCTGATTTCGCCTTTGTTTACCTGCTGGATAAACTGCGAGTAATTGATTTGCTGTTTGTTTTCCTTCTCGCCCAACAAGGCTTGGGCCGAGGCGAAAATAACCCCGGCCAAAACCAGCCAGACCAAAAGCGTTCTTACAGTGTTACGCACGGTAACAAGCTCCTATTGATGTAAAGTGGAACAGAAAAATTATTGTGCGGTTGGGCTTTGGCTGCCTGAAAATCCGCATTGCCTGTTCTCAGGCAGCCTTAATGTTATTCCTCGAATTTGTTGCGCCCCAACAAATAGGTTTCGCTGGAACGGTCGCGCGAGGCCTTGGGCTTACGCACCTGCACTTGGGCGAATACTGCGCGCATGGCCTGCACATATTCCCGATAACCCGCGCCCTGAAACACCTTCACCAGCAGATGGCCGCCGGGTTTCAGATGGTTGGCGGCAAAGTCCAAAGCCAACTCGCACAAATGATAGCTGCGCGCCTGATCGCTGACGGCGTGGCCCGACATATTGGGTGCCATGTCGCAAATTACAAGATCCAAACTGCGGCCGTCCAACAAAGCTTCCAATTCGGCCAACACCGCATCCTCGCGGAAGTCGCCCTGAATAAACGATACGCCTTCCACCGGCGCCATCGGCAGAATGTCCAAAGCGAACACGCGTCCGCTTTTGCCTGCCAATTTGGCCGCCACCTGCGACCAGCTGCCCGGGGCGCTGCCCAAATCGGCCACCACCGTACCCGGCTTGATTAATTTGTCTTTTTCGTTGATTTCCAGCAGCTTGTATGCGGCACGTGCACGGTAGCCGTCTTTCTGCGCCTGATGCACATAAGGATCGTTCACGTGCTCGTGCAGCCACGCTTTGGAAGATTTGGAACGCACCGCCATCACTGCCTGCACCACCGCAGATTCAAAACAGGCGGCATTGTAGCCTATAAATGGCACAGGCGGGCACGGGCATTTTCAAATTCAAAGGCACCCATAGCAGCGCTTTACCGAAGCAGGGCTTTCAGGTAGCCTTGGCGCCCTTTTGTGCCCCCCATCTTTGTTTGCATTGCCGATGCCATGAATGCTTATTCCACCCGACCCGCCGCATTCGGCCTGATTGCCGGCTGCATTATTTTCGGCCTCGGCAGCCTGATTGTGGCCGCAGTGCCGGTGGGGGCGTATGCCATCGCTTTTTGGCGGCTGGCGGTGGCGGCGGCGGTGTTTTACCTGCTGTTGCGGCTGCAGCGGCGGCGGCTGCCGGCCAAGCGCCGCGCCCGCATGTTTGCCCTCTTGTCGGGCGCGTTTTTGGGCGTGGATTTGGCTTTGTGGCACGAAAGCATTTATGCGGTGGGCCCCGGCATCGCCACCCTGCTCAACAGCCTGCAGATTTTCTTTCTGGCCGCCATCGGCTTTATATGGTTCGGCGAGCGGCAAAGCCGCCTGCAACTGTTCAGCCTGCTGCTGGCCGTGGCGGGCGTGGCTCTGATTGCCAGCCCCGAGTTCGGGCGCAACCCACACGCGGCTTGGGGCCTCATCAGCGGCATGGTTTCCGGCGGCATGCTGGCCGCTTCCATGACTTTTGTACGCAAAACCCACGAAGCCGAGCCCACGCCCCTGCTGCCGCTGATGCTGCTGGTCAGCCTCGGCGGCATGGCGGCCATGCTGCTGCCGGCCTGGTGGTTCGACCAAGGACGGCTTTATCCCACCCAGGCACGCGACATCGGCCTGATTCTGATTTACGGCGCGGTGATGCAATGCCTGGCTTGGGGCTTGATTGCCTATGCGATTCCGAAACTGTCGCTGGCGCTCACCGGCCTGCTGCTGCTGTCCGAGCCGGTGGCCGCTCTGGTGATTGACGCCTGGGTGCTCGGCAAAGCGATTGATGCCTGGCAATGGGCCGGTGCGGCCTTAACCCTGGCCGCCATTTATTTGGGCTCCGCTTTCGGCAAACAGGCTACCTGAAAGCAGGTATCGGCTTTATGCGGACAAAACCGTTGCCGCCGCACCCTGCTGTTCAGGTAGCCTGCAAAACCGGTCGAATCCGCAGAAAACGCCGCCGGCTATTTAGCCGCACCGCGCAGCAAACGGTCGAACACCGCAGTGGGCAATATCCGTTTCAGATACCAAAACAACACCGTCGGCACCGTCACCAAATAACGGCGGCGCGGCTTCGGCGCAGTCAGCGCGGTCACGCACACCGCGGCACAGGCGGCGGAAGACACGGTAAACGGCGCCGCGTCCCCTTCTTTCTGCAAACGGTCGAGCTGGGCCTGATAAGCCTCGCGGTGTACGCTGGCCTCCATATCGATGTATTGGCGGAATTTCGCCAAAGCATTGGGGCGGAAACGGGTGGCCACCGGCCCGGGCTCCACCAGCACCACCTCAATGCCGCTGCCGGCCGTTTCCTGGCGCAGGGTGTCGCACAGGCCTTCCAAAGCAAATTTGGTGCTGTTATATGCCCCGCGCCAAGGCATGGCGGCAAAGCCCAGAATGCTGCTGTTCACCACAATCCGTCCGTGCCCCTGCCGGCGGAACAGCTTCATCGCCTCGGCAATGCACTCCCAAGTGCCGAATACATTGGTTTCAAACTGGGCGCGCAAGGCTGCGCGCGGCACATCTTCCACCGCCCCCGTTTGGCCGTAGCCGGCATTGCAGAACAAGGCATCCAAAGTGCCGCCGGTCTGCCCGGCCACGGCGGCAAATGCCGCCCTGATCTGCGCGCTGTCGTCCACATCCAGCAGCAAAGTTTCCAAACCCTGCGCCTGCAAACGGCGCACATCCGCCTCTTTGCGGCAGGAGGCGAACACCCGCCAACCCCGCGCCTTCATCTGCAGAGCAGTATCCAAACCGATGCCGCTGGAACAGCCGGTAATCAATACGGATTTCATGATGTATCCTTATCTTTCCGAAGCCGCGTATTATAATGCCGTGCGCACGCCGCTGCCATCGCCCCCAATCTGTCCGCTGCCGCCTGTTTTCAGGTAGCCTGCCGCCGAACACCCTGTTGATATGGATACATTCTGGCTGCTTGCCGGCCTGGCTTTCTCGGCCTTGACTTCCGCCACCCTCTTGCCCGGCACGTCCGAAGCCGCCCTGCTGGCGGTGGTGCACAGCCGGGCCGATCTCGCCCTCGCCGCCTGGGGCGTGGCCACCGCGGCCAATACTGCCGGCAGCTTAATATCTTATGCCCTCGGCCGCCTGCTCCCGCCCAAGCGGCGCCCCGGCCGTGCCGCAGGCTACCTGAAACGCTACGGCAGCGTCTGCCTGCTGCTGGCTTGGGTGCCTGTTATCGGCGATGCCCTGCCGGTGGCGGCGGGCTGGTTGAGGATGAACGCCTGGCTGTGCGCCCTGATGCTGCTGGTCGGCAAAACCTTGCGCTATGCCCTCCTGATCGGCGGCTGGCAGCTGTTTTCCTGACGCAAGCGGACTTCACAGCACCGATGAATCTGTTACAATCCGCCGCATTTGAGCCGGCTTCCCATTATTCCGCCACACATGAAAGAACACAAAGCCCGCAAACGCTTCGGGCAGAATTTTCTGCAAGACAGCCGCATCATCCGCGACATTGTGGCAGCCGTGCGGCCGCAGCCGGACGATACCGTCATCGAAATCGGCCCCGGCCTGGCGGCCATCACCGAGCCTCTGGCCGCGAAGCTGAACACCCTGCATGTGTGCGAGATCGACCGCGACATCATCGCCCGCCTGAAAACCCTG
Source organism: Eikenella sp. (assembly GCA_030528345.1). Classification (GTDB taxonomy): domain Bacteria; phylum Pseudomonadota; class Gammaproteobacteria; order Burkholderiales; family Neisseriaceae; genus Eikenella. The sequence continues at coordinate 31,266 of JAUMZB010000006.1, read as the reverse complement.
CCTTTTGCCGGCAAATTGGTGGTTCACGAAGGCGACGTGCTGCAGTTTGATTTCCACAGCGTGCCCGGCCGCAAAAAAATCGTCGGCAACCTGCCCTACAATATTTCCACCCCGCTGCTGTTCCGTTTGAGCGAAGTGTCGGAAGAGGTGGAAGACATGCATTTTATGCTGCAGAAAGAAGTGGTGGAGCGCATGGTGGCCGCGCCCGGCAGCAATGACTACGGCCGCCTCAGCGTGATGCTGCAGTATTTTTTCGACATGGAAATGCTGTTTGAAGTGCCGCCAGAAGCATTTATGCCCGCGCCGAAAGTGGATTCCGCCGTGGTACGCATGATTCCGCTGCGCCACCGCCTCGGCGAAGCCTTGGATTTCGGGCATTTTTCGCAACTGGTGAAACAGGCCTTCCGCCAGCGCCGCAAAACCCTGCGCAATAATCTGAAAGACCTGGCCGGCGAGGCCGATTTCGCCGCCGTCGGCATCGATCCGCAGCAGCGGGCCGAACACATTCCCCCCGGGCAGTATGTCGCCTTGAGCAACCATCTCTGCCGAAACACAAGCCATAAAGCCAAAACCGCAATCACAGAGGAGCAAACAGATGATTAAATTCAAAAACGTACACAAATGGTTTAAAGACCTGCACGTCATCAACGGCGTCGATCTCGAAATCAACAAAGGCGAAGTAGTGGTGGTGTGCGGCCCGTCGGGCAGCGGCAAATCCACCCTGATCCGCACCGTCAACCAGCTCGAACGCATTCAGGAGGGCGAAATCTGGGTGGACGGCGTCAATGTGGCCGACCCCAAAACCGATTTGAACCAAGTGCGCGCCGAAGTGGGCTTCGTGTTCCAGCACTTCAACCTCTACCCCCACCTGAGCGTGCTGGAAAACATCATGCTCTCCCCGATCAAAGTGAAAAAACAATCGCGCGAGCAGGCGGAAAAGAAAGCCCTGGAACTGCTGGAGCGCGTGGGCTTGGCGCATAAAAAAGACGCCATGCCCGGGCAGCTTTCCGGCGGCCAGCAGCAGCGCGTGGCCATTGCCCGCGGCTTGGCGATGGAGCCCAATGTGATGCTGTTTGACGAACCCACTTCCGCGCTCGACCCCGAAATGGTGGGCGAGGTATTGAAAGTGATGAAAGACTTGGCCATGAGCGGCATGACCATGATGTGCGTGACCCACGAAATGGGCTTTGCCCGCGAAGTGGCCGACCGCGTGATCTTCGTCGATCACGGCCAAATTGTGGAAATGGCCGACCCCGACACCTTCTTCACCAACCCGCAAAGCGAACGCGCCCGCCAATTCCTCAATCAGGTGATGACGCACTAAGCCCGCTTGGAGCTCCGCTTAAATGAATACAGGCTACCTGAAAACCGGTCGGGCAATATTTTGCGAAACCGGCTGTTTTCAGGTAGCCTGTTTCGGCTTATTGCCTGCCCTTCCGTTTCCCCTTCCAGCGTTCCTACCACAAGGAGAACCTTATGAAGAAAACCGCCGTCCTACTCCTTCTCTCCGCCGTTCTCAGCCTGCCCGCCGCGGCCGAGCCGCTCCACTACCAAATCCTGCGCTTCAGCGAAACCGTCAGCCGCGACGTGCCCAACGACTGGATGACCTTACGCCTGCGGGTGCAGACCCGTCATGCCGATGCCGCCCAAGCCGCAGCCGGCACCACCCGCAAACTCAACATCCTGCAAAACCGCCTGCGCGCCCTCAGCGGCATCGAAAGCCAACTCCAATACCGCTCTGCTTACCCAAGCAGCGAAGACGGGCAAAACGGCCGTGCGCGGCGCATCTGGCAGGACGAAGCGGTACTGAGCGTGTCCGGCGCCGACTTTCAGGTCTTGGGCAAGCTGCTGGCACAAAGCAGCGGCGAAGCGGTGGTGGATAACGTTAGTTTTTCGCTCAAACCGGCCACCCGCCGACAGGTAGTGGAAAGCCTGAGCACCGAAGCCCTGCGCCGCTTTCAAGAACGGGCGCAAGCCCTCAGCCAAACCATGGGCGGCAGCGGCTACAAAGTGGTGGAGGTGGACTTGGTGCAGACCATGCAGGCCGGCAGCCGGGCCTACCGTGCGCAAGACATGGCTTATGCCGCCGCCACACCGCCCGCCCCCGAGCAGGCTTTCGATACCCCGGGGCAAACCACCGTCAGCCAAACCGCCAGCGGCCGGGTGCAATACCAATAGCCTGCACCGCTCTCCAGAACCACAATACCGCTTTCAGGTAGCCTGAAAGCGGTGTTTTTCTATTCTCAACGCAAGCGGTGTTTATCGGGCGGCAGCCAAAGCCTGTGCCAAATCGGCCAGCAAATCGTCGATGTGCTCAATACCGACGGAGAGGCGCACCATGTCTTCGCTCACGCCGGCTTGCGCCAACTCTTCGGCATTGAGCTGGCGGTGGGTGGTGCTGGCCGGATGGGTGGCCAGTGATTTGGCGTCGCCGATGTTGACCAGACGGGTAAACAGTTGCAAGGCATCGATAAATTTGCCGCCCGCCTCGATACCGCCTTTGATGCCGAAGCTGAGCAGGCCGGAAGCTTGGCCGGCGAAATCGCGCTCAATCAGAGCCTTGTAAGGGCTACCTGAAAGACCGGGGTAGTTGACCCAGGCCACTTGCGGATGGTTTTGCAAAAACTCGGCCACTTTCAGCGCGTTGTCGCTGTGCCGTTCCATGCGCAGCGCCAGGGTTTCCAGGCCTTGCAGGATTAAAAACACATTCATCGGGCTGATGGCGGCGCCGGTATTGCGCAGCGGCACCACGCGGGCGCGGGCGATGTAGGCGGCGGCACCGAAGTGTTCGCTGTAATTGACGCCGTGGTAAGACACGTCGGGCGTGGTCAGCACTTTGAAACGCTCGCCCTGGGTCCAGTCGAAACGCCCGCCGTCGATAATCGCGCCGCCGATGCTGGTGCCGTGGCCGCCGATGTATTTGGTCAGCGACTCCACCACGATGTCGGCGCCCAGCTCCAGCGGGCGGCACAGCGCGGGCGAGGCGACGGTGTTGTCCACCACCAGCGGCAGGCCTTGCGCGTGGGCGGCTTCGGCAAAGGCGGGGATGTCCACCACATTGACGGCGGGATTGCCGATGCTTTCGCAGTAAACCAGTTTGGTGCGCGCGTCGGTGTGGGCGGCGATGTCTTCCGGCTTGGCGGGGTCGATAAAGCGCACTTCGATGCCCTGCTTGGGCAGGGTGTGGGCGAACAGGTTGTAGGTGCCGCCGTAAAGGGTTTTGGTGGCGATGATGTTGTCGCCCGCTTCGGCGATGGTTTGGACGGCGTAGCTAATCGCCGCCATGCCGCTGGCCACGCACAATGCGGCGATGCCGCCTTCGATGGCGGCCAAACGCGCTTCCAAAACGGCGGTGGTGGGGTTCATGATGCGGGTGTAGATATTGCCGGCGACGTTGAGGTTGAACAAATCGGCGCCGTGCCGGGTGTTGTCGAAGGCGTAGCTGGTGGTTTGGTAAATCGGCACCGCCACCGCCTTGGTGGTGGGGTCCGGCCGGTAGCCGGCGTGGATGGCTTGGGTTTCGAGTTTCATCAATTTCTCCTGCTCAATCAATGGGGAACCGTATCTGAAAAACGGCATTATATACCGCGTGCCGTGAGGGTGTTGCTCTGTACTTTAGCGCACGGCATCCGCCGACAGCAAGCAGGCAGCGCAAACCGGGCCGGCTGCCTGCTTGCCTCCCGCATCGGGCTTGATCAATCGTGCAGTCTGCGCATCACACCAAGCCGGCTCCGGAACATCCCGCGCCGGTACAACCGCTGATGCGGTGGGTGCATTTTTCAGGATGGTTCGGGGCATGCTTGTTGCACGGAATATGCGGCACAAAACGGTGCGCGTCATTCAGATGGCGTAATGAAGTGGGACAGTGATGGTGTTTGAGCCAATCGGCAACGCCGTTGGCATCTTCCAGCAAATACGCTCCGACTTCGCGCATTTTTTGCAGGGCGGCAACAGAAGTTTCTTCCGCAATACCGCGACAGGCAGCCAAATTCACCAACACCTGCCAGTTGCCGTAACGGCACAGCTGCACCACGGTTTCTTTGACCGAATAGTCGGTAGCCAGACCGCCGACAATCAGGCAGTCTGCCTGGCGCACTTGCAGCCATTCCAGCAGACCGGTACTCAGGGTTTCGGCGGTATCGTGAAAACAGCAGCCGTAAGGATGCATATTCATATCCAAACCCTGATGTACCAGAAAATCATACTCTTCCGGCGCCGGCAGACCGGGCAGCGGCAGGAAGCCCGGGGTGCCGACTTCGGCATGGCGCACCCAAGTCTGGTCCGCATTCGGGTAATCCAACCGGCGGCCCATTTTTTCGGGGTCGTCCACCGCCCAAACGGCATTGGGGCCGTGTGCATCGCGGGTCAAAACACGCCAATGGGCCAATGCCGCATTGCGGTTCAATTCGGGGGCAATCAAATCGCCGCCGGCCACCGGCAACTCATCCGGGCACAAAGGAGAAAAAGCACGTTGGGCACTGATATCAATGGAGATAATCGACATGATTGTTTCTATAGAAGGTTATAGCAGACATTATTATAGTTAAATAAAGTTAAGATGCAAACAGGTAACAATATTATTTCTATATTGCAATGCAAAAAGAATTTTATTCTTATTTATCGGCAAGTTTTGCTATTAGATAGGCAGTCTTTCCGGAAAAATTTTCTCAGGATGCCAAGCGGACGGGCTAAGAATCAAGATAATGTATAGATTTGTTAGAAAATGACAGATCTTGAAAATGAAATATCGGCGGGCCGGTTGCCGACAGCCATGCCGACATGCTGCCGGGCAGGCTTCCCCCGACTGCCCGCTGCTTTGATTATTTGGGCCGGCGCCCAACACAGCCTTTGCCGGCAATCCGGCAAAAGTTTCCAACCACTCCCCGATCCGGCAGTTGATCTCTACGGCCGTCGGATTTTTTCCAACAGCAGTTGCAAAGCCTGTGCCCGGTGGCTGATGCGGTTTTTCACCTCCGGTGCCAACTGGGCGGCGGTCTGGCCGTATTCGGGCACGTAAAAATGCGGGTCGTAGCCGAAACCGTGCCCGCCTCTGGCTTCAGGCAGCCATTGGCCGTACCAGCGGCCTTCGGCAATCACCGGGGTCGGGTCGTCGGCATGCTGCAGCCAAACCAAGACGCACACGTAATACACGCTTGGGTCGGCACAGCCGGCCAAATCTGCGGCCAGTTTGGCATTGTTGGCCGCATCCGATTTCGGTTCGCCGGCATAACGGGCCGAGTAAATGCCGGGCGCACCGTTTAAGGCCGGCGCGCAGATACCGGAGTCGTCGGCCAAAGCCGGCAAACCGCTGTGGCGTGCGGCATGGCGGGCTTTGCCCAAAGCGTTTTCAATAAAGCTCGGGTGCGGTTCGGGGCATTCCGGCACCCCGAAATCCGCCTGCGGACGCACCCGATAGCCCGCCTGTGCCAACAAAGCGTTGAATTCGCGGATTTTGCCGCTGTTGTTGCTGGCCAGAACCACCGATTTCACGACCGCTGCTCCTGTTCCGCCTTCTGCGCCTTCATCAGGGCTTGGCGGTGTTTGTGTTTCAAAAACAGCGCCAGCGAGGCCATCTGACCGCCCACGCTGCAAAAGGCGGCGATAAAAGACAGCGCTGCCAAAGCAGCCTGTTTTTCCAGCAACAGCCGGCTGCCGATGAGCAAAAGAAGCAGAAACAATAATGTACACAAGGCAGTCAGCCACAAATAACGGCGGGCGGGAGACATACGGGCTACCTGAAAAGAAACAGTCAAAACAAAACAGCCTTTAATGCATTAAAGGCTGTCGGCAAACAGAATACATCAGCGCAACTCTTGATACAGGCGGCGCAGCCAAGTTTGGGCGTCATTGCCCTGATAGGCGCTGCCGTCTTTATTCGACAGGAAAATGCGGCTGGTATTATTGGCTTGAGGCTCTACCACCACCACGAATTCGGGCAGTTTTTCCGGCTCGGCGGGGCGGCGGCTGCCGAATAAACGGGCAAAGAAGCCGGGTTGCTCATTGCGCACCGCCTCGCCTTCGGCCGGGGCTACCTGAACCAAATAAGCATGGCGCTGCGGGTTTTCGCCGGTGATGTTCAGGCCGATGCGGTCGAGCGCCAGGCTGACGCGGCGCCAGTTGCGCGACTGTTCGCCGCGCACCAAAACCTGATTGCCCTGCAGGGTGGCCAGCTCGCCGGCCTGGGCAGCGCTGCGGCGGCTGAGTTCGCGCTCGATCTGCTGTTCGTCGGCACCCAGATACTGCATGAAACGGCCGAGAAAGGCGGCTTCCAAATCGGCATCGCGCGGAGCGGGCTGCCACATGGTGGTGTCTTTGTTGCGGTCGGCATAGGTTTCCTTCATGCCGCGGTGGGAGAAGAAAATATCGGTGCCGCCTTTGCTGTTGCGCTCCAAACGGATGGTGAACTTGTCGCGCTCGCCGGTGGAATACACGCTGCCCAAACCGATGCGGTCAAACAGACGGCGCAAGCCGTCTTGCGGCAGTTTGGCACGGTTTTCCGCCCAATCGGTTTCCATCAGGCCGATGCCGGGCTCTTCGCGGGCGATCACAAAGCCCTGCTCCTGCCAAAAAGCATGCAGCAGCGGCCAGATTTGGGCCGGGGTTTTGTTTCCCACGTTCAGCCAGCGCTCGCCGCCTTCCCGCTGGATGCGGATATTGCGCACTTCGGCCAATACCGGGCTGTCGGCGTTGGCGGCGGAGGCTTGGCGGGCGCGGGCCAGATCGCTGGCGCGCACGGCGCCGCTGCCGGCCGGCAGGGCGTAACGGTCGCCTTGGTTGGGGTTGGTCAAATCAGGCGGCACATCCAAGCTGACCACACGTTGGTTATTGGTTTGGTAATCCAATTTTGGCTGTTCGCCGTCGGAGGCACAGGCGGTTAATGTGCCGCTGAGCAGCAAAACAAAAGGCAGTTTCAACGATTTCATTCAGAATTCCTTCACGGTTGGATCAGTTGTGCTGCGCGTAGGGCTGCACTAACTTGTTGTTGTGCGGCTTCGGAAAGCTCGATGATGGGCAGACGGGAAAATGCGCCGCAACGGTTTAATCGGGACAAGGCCCATTTGGGCGCGGCCGGGCTGGGTTCGCAGAACATCACGTTATACACCGGAATCAGACGGCGGTTGAGTTCGCGGGCGGCGGCGATGTCGCCGGCCAAAGCGGCACGGCACATATCGGCAAACAGCTTGGGCGCCACATTGGCCGCCACCGTAATCACGCCGTGGCCGCCGCTGAGCATAAAGGCCATGCCGGTGGGGTCGTCGCCGGAATAAACGGCGAAGCCTTCCGGCGCCTGGTTGATCAGTTCGATTTCGCGGGCGATGTCGCCGCTGGCTTCTTTCACGCCGATGATATTGGGCAATTCGGCCAAACGCAGCACGGTGTCGTTGTTCATGTCCACCACGGTGCGGCCGGGCACGTTATAGACAATCATCGGAATATCAACCGCTTCGGCTATGGTTTTGAAATGGCGGTAAATGCCTTCTTGGGAGGGTTTGTTGTAGTAGGGAACCACCGACAGGGTGGCGTCTGCGCCGGCGCGGCGGGCGGCTTGGGAAAGTTCGACGGCTTCGCGGGTGCTGTTGGCTCCGGCACCGGCAATCACCGGAATGCGGCCGGCTGCATGATCCACAGCGGCTTCGATCACCGCCATGTGTTCCCCCATGCTCAAGGTGGCACTTTCGCCGGTGGTGCCGGCGGCCACAATGGCATCGGTGCCGCTTTCAATGTGCCAATCGATCAGTTGGCCGAATCGTTCGTAGTCGATGCTGCCGTCGTCTTTCATCGGGGTAACGATGGCAACCAAACTGCCTGTCAGCATAGCTTCAACCTTTATTTCTCGGTAGCGGTCCAATAAAACGGCGCGATTGTAGCTTATTTTTGCTGTTTGTGCGCAATATCGGCCGGGTAAAGATATGGTGAAGCAAGCAGGCTACCAGAAAGCCGCCGGCAACGGTTTTCAGGTAGCCTGCGGGGACATCCGCAGGGATGCCGTCAGAAGCGCCAAGCTGCGGATGCCTTGATGTTGCGTCCTACTCCGCTAACCGCTTCGCCCAGATAAGGCGCGTAACGGCGGTTGAAGATATTGTCGGCACTCAGGCGCACCGTCAGTTGCGGCCGCTGCCGCGGCTGCCAGGCGGCAAATAAGCCGTGCAACGCGTAACCGCCGGATTTCGGCAGCGCCCAGAAACCGGCTTTGGGGTCGATATCGGCCGGCGAGCGGTCTTGACGGCGGACGAATTCGCCGCGCCAGCCGACGCTGAATCCGGTGTGCGGATGACGCCAGCCGAGTACGGCCGTGGCTTTGCGCGGCGGAATATCGGTCAGCCAGGTATCTTCCGGAAACCAGGGATTGACCATCGAGCCGCGCCGTTTACCGCTGAGGAAGGAATAGGACAGGCTGCCGAACCAGTTGGCCGATTCATAATAAGCCTCCAATTCGCCGCCTTTGATGGTGTAGGCGGGCAGATTGCGGTTGTTGGGCAGGGGTTTGAGATGGCTGCAGGCCGCGCTGCCGCCGCCTTGGGCAGCCTGCTCTTCGCAGAAAACGCCGCGGTTTTTGAAAATTTCATCTTGGCCGCGCAAACGGAACAAAGTGGCGCGCAGCCGGAGGCGGTCTTCGGGCTGTAACAGATTGCGGAAATCGAATTGTCCGCCCACGCGCACAGAAGTGATGCGTTCCGGTTTCAAATGCGGAGCCGAGCCGGAAACGCTGCTGCTGCGGGATTGGACTTCGTACTGCTCGTCAATCAGCGGTGCCCGCCAAGTGCGCGAGACATTGGCAAACAGCAAGACTGCCGGACTGGGCTGCCAGCTGATGCCGAAAAACGGCGACCAGCCGCCGTAGGTCCGGCTGCGGTAATCATGGCCGGCAGCCGGGGTGTTGTAGATGGGAGCGGCGTTGGGCACGCCTTGGTTTCGGATGCGGTCAAAACGCAGGGCGGGAGACAGGATCCAGTTGCCCAGACGGATGTCGTCTTGCAAATAGAAGCTGTATTGGTATTGACGCCCGGACGGCATGTAATAAGGTTGGAAACGGCCGTAGTTATAATCGGCATTGTTGCGCTCGCGCCGGACATATATCCAAACTTCGCGGGCATTGCGGTTGAATTGGAGGCCTGCTTGCAAGGTATGGGCCGCCGCTCCGGCAGAAAAACGGGCGGTATTGCTGAGCTCGATGCCGCTGTCGCGGTAGGTGGTTTGGCTTTCGTTGCCCATGGTGCCGATGGAGATGCCGGCTCCGTTATCGGGGCGGCGGTCGTGCTGCCCGGTTTGCGCATGACTCAGTTTGGCTTGGATGTCGAGCCAGGGATGGTCGGGCGTATAGCGGTAACGCAAGGTGTAGCTTTGATCGTTTTGTCTGCGGTACAGCAGTTTGCGCTTCCATGCCTCATCCAAACCGTAACGCTCGATTTCGCGCAGGCTCGGCGGGGTGATGTCGCCGCGTTTGGCGGCAAAAGGCTCCCAACCGTTGCGTTTGCCGTAAATGGCCGAGAGTGTGAAACGGTGGCTTACGGACGGGGAATAGTTGGCTTTCAGCAAAAAGCTTTGCTGGCGGTTGGCCGAAAAAGCGAAGCGGTTGCCGTCGGGCTGCTCGATGTCGTGTCCCCTGCGCACGGAAGCATAGAGCAGTCCGTCCAGGCTGCCGTCGGCATTGCGGCCGTATACCGCCCCGCTGTGCTGCCACTGCTCGTCGTTGCTGTGGTAACTGCTTTTCAGCAAAGCGCCCAAACGGCGATCCGCTGCCAACAGATCCGCTGCGTCACGGCTTTCCAGTTTGACCGCCCCGCCAAAACCGCCGTTGCCTCGCGAGGGATCGAAAGCCCCTTTGTCCACCGTAATCTGTTTGAGCAGCTCCGGCTCGATGAACACCGAACCTTGGCGGTAGCGTTCGAAGTTCTTGGCGGCACCATCCACAGACACCTTCACGTCTTCGGTTTCGCCCATCCCCCAAATATTCAGCGTCTGGCCGCCCGGCCTCGGCGAGCCGGACATATTGGCGCCCGGCAGCAAATCCAGCAAAGCCGCCAGATTATCTGCCTGCTGCCGATCAATGTTTTCCCGGTTCAGACGCGATTGCCCGACGGGAAAATTGGCGGCAGCCGATACCTCGATATCGGGCAATACCGTGGAACGGAGGCCTGTTTCCTGCCCTGCGGCAACAACAGGCGCAGACAGCAGAAGCAAAGCGGATGCGGTAGACAGGTAAACGGCAGAAAGCGGCGTCGGCAGATGAAACGGCATGAATTTCCCTCACTCCAATGAAACAGCTAATACATTCCAACGCCCGATCCAGTCGGGCAGGCTTTGGGCACCCTGCCGACCACCGCATCGAAATCACGGGCGCACGCCCTTCATAACGGCCGCGGATCAGGCGGTTCAAAGCGGCGCGCATTGTACAGACAGCTTAAATAAAATTAAAGATAATTATTCTTATTTATAAAAGTGAATACTCAAAATCCACACATCCATTATTTTCAATAGCTTCCCTGCAAACGAATAGATTGCTTCTAATCAGCCAAAAGATTCTGTAAAATACAACGCCTTAATTTTCACACTTCTTTACCGGAACGCATCATGACCGAAGCCGAAATACAGTCTGCCGCAGAAGCAGATTTGGTTTACCGCTTGGAAGACAAGCCGCCTTTTTTGAATGCCTTCGTCAGTGCCGTTACCCACCTGCTGGCGATTTTTGTGCCCATGGTTACGCCGGCGCTGATTGTGGGCGGCGCCCTGCAACTGCCGGTGGAAATGACGGCTTATCTGGTGTCGATGGCGATGGTGGCTTCGGGCATCGGCACATTTTTGCAGGTCAACCGTTTCGGGCCGGTGGGCTCGGGCATGCTGTCGATCCAGTCGGTCAACTTTTCTTTTGTCGGCGTGATGATTTCCTTGGGCGTGTCGATGCGCGAAGATGGTTTGGACGAAAATGCGATGATTTCCACCCTGTTGGGGGTGTCTTTCGTGGGCGCGTTTTTGGTGTGCGGCGCGGCTTGGGTGCTGCCTTATCTGAAGCGGGTGATCACACCCACCGTCAGCGGCGTGGTGGTGCTTTTAATCGGCCTGAGCCTGATCCACATCGGCATCATCGATTTCGGCGGCGGCTTCGGCGCCAAAGGCACAGAAGACTTCGGCTCGCTGCGCAATATCGGCCTGGCGGCTTTTGTGTTAGTGGTGGTATTGCTGTTTAACTGCATGCGCAATCCTTTTTTGCGTATGAGCGGCATCGCCGTGGGCCTGATTGCCGGCTATATTGCCGCGCTGGCCATGGGCATGGTGGACTTTTCCGCTTTGAAAGACGTGCCGGTGGTCACCATTCCCACACCGTTCAAATACGGTTTTGCTTTTGACTGGGCGGCTTTTTTGGTGGCCGGCACCATTTACCTTCTCAGCGTGTTTGAAGCCGTGGGCGACCTCACCGCCACCGCCATGGTATCCGGCCAGCCTTACGAAGGCGAAACCTTTCAAAAACGGCTGCGCGGCGGCGTGTTTGCCGACGGCTTGGTGTCGGTGATTGCCACCGCGCTCGGCTCGCTGCCGCTGACCACCTTTGCCCAAAATAACGGCGTAATCCAAATGACCGGCGTGGCTTCGCGCCATGTGGGCAAATTCATCGCCGCCATTTTGGTGCTGTTCGGCCTGTTTCCGGTGGTCGGCCGCGCCTTTACCACCATTCCCTCGCCGGTATTGGGCGGCGCCATGGTGCTGATGTTCGGCTTAATTGCCATTGCCGGCGTGCGCATCATCATGACCCACGGCATCAACCGCCGCGAAGCCGTGATTGCCGCCACCGCCGTGGGCATCGGCTTGGGCGTGGCATTCGAGCCGGAAGTGTTCAAAATGCTGCCCGAAGTGTTTCGCAACGCCATTGCCGCCGGCGGCATCACCGCCGTGCTGCTGAACCTGATTTTGCCGCGCGACAAACAGGACAAGCCGGTATTCCTGAGCGAAGAGCTTTAAAGTATGCCCCAGGCTACCTGAAACCGGCTTTCAGGCAGCCTGAACGCCTCAATCTTGATTTCCCCGCCCATCGAAAAAGGAGCCGTGTATGCAAACCCTAAGCCTAAACATCGAAGGCATGAGCTGCGGCGGCTGCGCCAAAAGCGTGGCCGGCATTTTGCAAGCCGTGCCCGGCGTGCAGCAGGCCGAAGTAAGTTACGAAACCAAGCAGGCCCTTATTGTGTTTGACCCCGCCCAAACCTCTGCACAGGCCTTGGCCGAAGCGGTGGAAGACGGCGGTTTCGACGTGGTTTAAGCTGCCCGGCGGGCTACCTGAAACCCGCCCTACCCGGCGCAAAACGCTGGCATTTGCCCGCGAAATCTAGGATAATGCGCCGTCCGTTTCGAGCGTTTGCCCGAAACTCCGATTCAGAACAAGCAACCCATCACAGGAGACGCCATGAGTCACATCAAAGTGCCTGCCGAAGGCCAAAAAATCGTTCCCGGCCAAGCCGTTCCCAACAACCCCATCATTCCCTTCATCGAAGGCGACGGCATCGGTGTGGACATCACCCCGGTCATGATTGATGTGATCGACGCGGCCGTGGCCAAAGCCTACGGCGGCGCGAAAAAAATCCACTGGATGGAAGTGTACGCCGGCGAAAAAGCCACCCGCGTTTACGGCGATAACGTTTGGCTGCCCGAAGAAACCCTGGAGGCCCTGAAAGAATTCTCCGTCTCCATCAAAGGCCCGATGACCACCCCCGTGGGCGGCGGCATCCGTTCCCTGAACGTGGCCTTGCGCCAAGAGCTGGACCTTTACCAATGCGTGCGCCCCGTGCGCTACTTCAACGGCGTACCCTCGCCGCTGAAAGACCCGAGCAAAACCGATATGGTCATCTTCCGTGAAAACACCGAAGACATCTACGCCGGCATCGAGTGGGAAGCCGAAAGCGAAAACGGCAAGAAAGTCATCGACTTTTTGCAAAACGAAATGGGCGTGAAAAAAATCCGCTTCCCCGAAACCTCCGGCATCGGCGTGAAACCCGTATCCAAAGAAGGCACCCAACGCTTGGTGCGTGCCGCCATTCAATACGCCATCGACAACGACAAGCCCAGCGTGACCTTGGTACACAAAGGCAACATCATGAAGTTTACCGAAGGCGGCTTCCGCGATTGGGGCTACGAGCTGGCGCAAAAAGAATTCGGCGCCCAACTGATTGACGGCGGCCCCTGGTGCAGCTTCAAAAACCCGAAAACCGGCAAAGACATCATCGTGAAAGACGCCATTGCCGACGCCTTCCTGCAGCAAATCCTGCTGCGCCCCGCCGAATACAGCGTGATCGCCACCCTCAACCTGAACGGCGACTACATCTCCGATGCGCTGGCCGCGCAAGTGGGCGGCATCGGCATCGCTCCCGGCGCCAATATTTCCGACCAATACGCCATTTTCGAAGCTACCCACGGCACCGCACCGAAATACGCCGGCCAAGACAAAGTGAACCCCGGTTCGCTGATTCTGTCCGCCGAAATGATGCTGCGCCACCTGGGCTGGAAAGAAGCGGCCGACTTGGTGATTGAAGCGATGGAAAAAGCCATCGGCGACAAACAGGTTACTTACGATTTCGCCCGCCTGATGGACGGCGCCAACGAAGTATCCTGCTCCGAATTCGGCAAAGCCATGATCGCGCGCATGTAAGCACGGCACGGCCAATCGGCCGCAAGGCTACCTGAAAGCGGGCAAGGGGGGTTCCGCCAAGCCAAAAGGTTTCAGGTAGCCTTTTATTGCGGCTGTCGCCTGCCGGCGGATGGTACGGATGGAGAACTGTAAAAGCATTGCTCTGCCCATCCTCCACGGGAACAAAAAAAGCGGCTGATGCCGCTTTTTGCTGTTCAGGCAGCTTTTGCGGCTACCTGAAAACATGCCTACTGCTTAAACATTCACGCTTTCGGCCACTTGGTTGTAGCTGTCGATTTCGTTGAAGTTCATATAGCGGTAGATTTGGTCGCCCTGCTCGTTGATGATGCCGATATTGGCTTGGTATTCCTCAATAGTGGGGATTTTGCCCAATTTGGAGCAGATGGCCGCCAATTCCGCAGAACCCAGGAACACATTGGTGTTTTTGCCCAAACGGTTCGGGAAGTTGCGGGTGGAGGTGGACATCACGGTTGCGCCTTCGCGTACTTGTGCCTGGTTGCCCATACACAAGGAGCAGCCCGGCATTTCCATGCGCGCGCCGGCGCGGCCCAATACGCCGTAATGGCCTTCGTTGGTCAGCTCTTGGGCATCCATCTTGGTCGGCGGCGCCACCCACAAGCGTACCGGAATATCGCTCTTGCCTTCCAACAGCTTGGAAGCGGCGCGGAAGTGGCCAATATTGGTCATGCACGAACCGATAAACACTTCGTCGATGACGGTGCCGGATTTTTCGGACATGAAGCACACATCGTCCGGATCATTCGGGCAGGCGATAATCGGCTCTTTGATGTCGTCCATATTGATTTCGATCACGGCGGCGTATTCGGCGTCTTTATCGGCTTCCAAGAGTTGCGGATCAGCCAGCCACGCTTCCATGGCTTTGATGCGGCGCTCCAGCGTGCGCGGGTCTTTATAGCCGTCGGCAATCATGTTTTTCATCAACACCACATTGGACTTCATGTATTCGATAATCGGCTCTTTGTTGAGCTTCACGGTACAGCCGGCGGCAGAACGTTCGGCAGAAGCATCCGACAATTCAAACGCTTGCTCCACTTTCAAATCGGGCAGCCCTTCGATTTCCAAGATGCGGCCCGAGAAAATGTTTTTCTTGCCGGCTTTGGCTACGGTCAGCAAACCTTGTTTGATGGCGTACAACGGAATGGCATTCACCAAATCACGCAAGGTGACGCCCGGTTGCAGTTTGCCGCTGAAGCGCACCAACACCGATTCGGGCATATCCAAAGGCATTACGCCGGTGGCGGCGGCAAACGCCACCAAACCGGAACCGGCGGGGAAGGAAATGCCTAAGGGGAAACGGGTGTGCGAGTCGCCGCCGGTGCCCACGGTATCGGGCAGCAACAGGCGGTTCAGCCATGAGTGGATCACACCGTCACCGGGGCGCAAAGACACCCCGCCACGGGTAGAAATGAATTCGGGCAGTTCTTTATGGGTTTTCACGTCAACCGGTTTCGGATAAGCCGCGGTATGACAGAAAGACTGCATCACCAAATCGGCGGAGAAGCCCAAGCAGGCCAAGTCTTTCAGCTCGTCGCGGGTCATCGGGCCGGTGGTGTCTTGCGAGCCGACGGTGGTCATGCGCGGTTCGCAGTAAGTACCCGGACGCACGCCTTGGCCTTCGGGCAGGCCGCAGGCACGGCCGACCATTTTTTGCGCCAAGGTAAAGCCGGCTTTGCTTTCGGCCGGCGCTTGCGGCAGGCGGAACTCGGTGGAAGCGGGCAAGCCCAAGGCTTCACGGGCTTTGGCAGTCAGGCCGCGGCCGATGATCAGGTTGATGCGGCCGCCTGCTTGCACTTCGTCCAGCAACACTTGCGATTTCAATTGGAATTCGGCCACGGTTTCGCCGTTTTTCACAATCTTGCCTTCGTAAGGCAGAATGTCGACCACATCGCCCATTTTCAGTTGCGATACGTCAACCTCAATCGGCAATGCGCCCGAGTCTTCTTGGGTGTTGAAGAAAATCGGCGCGATTTTGCCGCCCAGGCATACGCCGCCGTAGCGTTTGTTCGGCACGAAAGGAATGTCCAAGCCGGTATGCCAGATTACGGAGTTGGTGGCGGATTTGCGGGAAGAACCGGTGCCCACTACGTCGCCGACATAAGCCACCGGATGGCCTTTGGCTTTCAGTTCTTCCAGCAGTTTGATGGGGCCGACTTCGCCCGGTTGGTCGGGGTGGATGCCGTCACGCGGGTTTTTCAGCATGGCCAATGCGTGCAGCGGAATGTCGGGGCGGCTCCAGGCGTCGGGAGCGGGAGAGAGGTCGTCGGTATTGGTTTCGCCGTCCACTTTGAATACGGTAACAGTGATTTTTTCCGGCACTTTTTCGCGTGAAGTGAACCATTCGGCATTGGCCCAAGATTCCAATACCGCTTTGGCGTGTGCATTGCCTTTTTCGGCTTTTTCCTGCACGTCGTGGAAAGAGTCGAACATCAGCAGGGTGTGTTTCAAACCTTCGGCGGCAATCGGCGCCAGCTGCTCGTTGTCGAGCAACTCAATCAGCGGGTGGATATTGTAGCCCCCGAGCATGGTGCCCAGCAGTTTGGTGGCGTATTCCGGGGAAATCAGCGGGCTTTGCACGCTGCCTTCGGCCACGGCTGCGAGGAAAGAGGCTTTGACTTTGGAAGCGTCGTCTACGCCGGGCGGCACGCGGTTGGCCAGCAGCTCAACCAAAAACTCGCCTTCGCCGGCGGGCGGATTTTTCAGCAGTTCAACCAAATCGGCGGTTTGCTGCGCGGAGAGGGGAAGAGCGGGGATACCGAGGGCTTCGCGCTCTGCGGCGGCTTTGCGGTAGGCTTCTAACATGGTGGTTTCCTTTTGTCAGGGCAGGTTAAATTTTTCTAATTCGGGTTCTTACAGCACCGCGCATTATAACCCAAAATGCGTCAAATATAAATGCCCCCGCTCTGCCACGCCCTCCCGCCGGCTGCCGACCGCCGTCATGCAAAATATTGTTTTGCAGGCGGATTAAAAATGAAGAAGCCAAAACAGGCTACCTGAAAGCGGAAACCTTGCTTTCAGGTAGCCTGTAGCCGGATACAGGCCGCCGCGCCTTAATCCGGTTGGCTGCGGGCGCGGTACATCGCTTCTTTCATTTGGCGGATGGCTGCGGGCAGGCCGAGGAACACCGCCTGCGCAATCAGGGCATGGCCGATATTGAGCTCGCGGATCGGCAGGATGCGCGCAATCGGCGCCACATTGTGGATGTTGAGGCCGTGGCCGGCGTTCACCACCAAGCCCAGCTCGGAAGCGAAATAGGCAGCGTCTTCCAAACGGCGGCATTCGCTCAGCCGGGCATGGTGGCCGGCCGCATCGGCATAAGCGCCGGTATGCAGCTCAATCACCGGCGCGCCGACATCGCGGGCGGCCTGAATCTGCGCTTCGTCGGCATCGATAAACAGGGAAACGCGGATGCCGGCGGCTTGCAGGCGGGCGGTGTAGTCGGCCACTTTCTGCTGCTGGCCGAGCACGTCCAACCCGCCTTCGGTGGTCACTTCCTCGCGCCGCTCCGGCACCAGACAGACATCGTGCGGCTGCACCGCCAGCGCATGCTCAAGCATATCGGGCGTTAAGGCCATTTCCAGATTCATGCGCGTGCGCAAAGCGTTTTTGATGGCGGCCACATCGGCGTCTTTGATGTGGCGGCGGTCTTCGCGCAGATGCAGGGTAATCAGATCCGCACCGTGGGTTTCCGCCAGCAGGGCGGCTTCCAGCGGGCTGGGATACGCCGTGCCGCGCGCATTGCGCAAAGTGGCAACGTGGTCGATATTGACACCGAGTAACATGGGCTTCCTTTCTGTGTGGGCTACCTGAACTGCTGCAGCTGCTGCAACACCTGCCGGCTTTTGATGCCTTCGGGCAGGCGGAAATCGAGCAGCAGGCGGTTGAGGCGGAGGACTTCCTGCAAATGCGCGGCATCACTTAAGCGGCGCCCGGCCAAAGCCTGCAAAGCCGCCCCGCTCACTGCCAATCCTTCGTTTCCGCCTGCCTGCCGCGGCCACACAGGCTGTTCGGGCTGCACATAATAATGCCGTTCCGCCACAAGCGGCCGTCCGTGACCGTCCTGCCGCAAGTCGGGCGCCAAGCCGCTGTGCTGCAAGAGCGCCCACTCAAAATGCCGCAAAGCGGCAGCGTGGTTGTCTTCGGTGGCGATGCGATGCATAAGCTGTGCCAGCTCGTGATAAATGCCGGGATGGGGGTCTTCGCGGGCGGTCAGCTTGGCCACCAACTCATTGGCATACAGGCCGCTGAACAAGGCGCGGTTTTGCGGTTGCGGCCAGCCGCCCAGCCATTCGGCACGGTGCAGGGTTTTCAGTTCTTCCCTGCCGTACCACGACACGCAAACCGGTACAAAAGGCACCAGCACCCCGCGCAATTCGCTCTGCCGTTTGCGCGCGCTGCGCGCCACCAGCGCCACCCGCCCGTAATCGCGGCTGAACAGTTCCGCCAACAGGCTGGTTTCCCGCCACGGCGTGGCGGAAAGCAGGAAGGCGGGTTGGTGGTCGACGCGGTTGGCTGGGCTCATGGGGCGCGATTATAGCGGAAAGCCGCGGTTTCGGCGGCACCGGCGGCCTGCGCCAAGCTGCCTTACTCTTCAAGCCGCCTTACTCTTAGGGCGTGTCGTCATCGAGTGGTCGTGCGCCATGCGGCCGGTAGAGCGGCCGGCGGCGGTCTGCCGCCCACGCTTGCCGCTCAGTTCCATGCGGCGTTCGACGACCACCTTGCCGTTCACCGCATCAATAATATCAATAGGATTCTGGTGACTCCGCCTACTCCGTTCAGCGCTCCGTCAGTTTGGACGGATGCTGCTGTGCCACTTCGTGCGGATTGAGGCGGGCATGGTCTTCCTGCCCCAAGTCCACCAGTTTGCGCAGACGGGTCATGTATTGGTTCACGTCCAGGCCGCGGCCGTGGCGTTGGGCTTCCCAAATGGTTTCCGCCAAGGCTTCCATCATCTCGTGTTCGGCCTTCACCCAATCGCCGGCATATTTGCCCTGCAATTGCCGATGAATGGCGCGGATGCCCGGCGGCTGGTCGATGCCGCTTTGCTCCTGTATCGACAAATGAAGCGACAAATGCAGAAAAGGATTGGTCTCGCCCTGTTCCGGCGTCCAAGTGTGGTCGATATAGCGCTCGATATGCTCTAAGTAAACATGGTATTCGGGGTGGGCTTCGATGATGCGCAGGGCTTTCTGCTGCAAGGCGTCCAATTGCAGCGGGCTCAGGCGCTGCTGCCAAACGTGGGCGAAAAAGCGGCGCACGTCTTGGGTGTTCACGTCATACATTTCAGGTAGCCTTTATTGGTAGCGTTTGCCTTGGTGTTCCAACCAGCCGTGGGCATGGCGGCCGGCCGGATCACGGTGGGTCCAATGGATCACCCCGCCCTGCGGATTGTATTCGTATTCACCGTAGAAGCCGACGCGCTCGCCGCGTTGCAAACGGGGAATGCGGGGCGCCAAATCGATATTGTGCGCCACCAATACCGTGTGGCCGTTGTCCAATTCCAAAATAAAACGCTGATGGCGCGAGCCTTTGTTGTCATCGGGCAGCGTGCGCTTCACCCGCCCGCTGCCAGCCACCTGCACATCGCTGCGCTGCTCGGCAAAGGCACGGGCGATGAGATCGTGGCCGGACTCAGCCGCCGCAGATGCCTCAGCCGCCGGCCGGCCCGGCGCCGTTTCGCGGCCGAGCGGCAGATTGAACACCACGCCGAGGCCGGCCAACAACAGCAAGATCAAAAGAGAAGATTTTTTCATCAAACCATTCACAGCTCTATAAACCGGCCGGCTTCAGGCTACCTGAAACCGGCTCATCGCAATCAGAACAACTGTCTGGTTCTGCGATTCAAACGGAAACCGCGGCCGCTGTCGTTCTCGCAGCGCAAGCCGCTTTCGGCCAAGAGGCAGCGCCAGCCCCGGCCGCGCACGCTTTGCCCGTAGGCCAGCACCGGGGCATCGGGGTTGTGGGGCAAATCGCCATGACACATACCGCTGAGCTTGGCCGCGCCCGTGCGCGCCAGCTCCACCGTTGGTGTCCAATCCAAATCACAGCTGGCCGGGGGACGCGGCAATGTGTGATTGTATTTGTGATTCATGGCCATGCAGGAAACCGCTTTGCGGTTTTGCCAAGACGTGCAATAGATGTTGCGGCTGGGGGTTAAGAATTCGATTTCGCTCCCGCCCGCATTCGGATGGGCATACAGCGGCAAAGGCAGCGCCAACAAAGGCAGAAGCAAACCGGCAAATCTTTTATTCCACATCACTGGCTCCTTTTTTAATTACACTCATCAAAATAACAGGCTACCTGAAAGCCGAATCGGTTTTCAGGTAGCCTTATGTTTGTTGCGCCGATGCCCGTTCGGGCAGCAGCAGATTGAGCACAATCGCCAGAATTGCGCACAAACCCACGCCGGCAAAGCTGAGGCCGCCGAATTTCATTTCCATGCCGCCCACGCCGACGGTCAGCACCGAGCTCACGATGACCAGATTTTTCGGCTGCATCAAATCCACTTTGGCATCAATCAGGGTTTTCAGACCCAAAGAGGCAATGGTGCCGAACAGCAAAATCATCACCCCGCCCATCACCGGCAGCGGAATCGATGCCAAGAAGGCGTTGAATTTGCCGAAAAAAGCCATGCCGATGGCAAACACCGCCGCCCAAGTCATGATAAAGGGATTGCTGTTTTTGGTGAGCATCACCGCGCCGGTGACTTCGCCGTAAGTCGTTACCGGCGGGCCGCCAATCAAACCGGCCGCGCACACGCCCAAGCCGTCGCCGGCCAGCGTGCGGTGCAGGCCGGGGTCGGCCGCGTAATCTTTTCCGGTCACCTTACCGATGGCCATCACGCCGCCGATGTGCTCGATGGCCGGCGCAATCGCCACCGGCAGCATAAACAACGCGGCCTGCCAATGCACTTCGGGCGCGTGGAAGTCGGGCACGGCAAACCACGGCGCCGCCGCGATTTTCGCCGTGTCCACCAAACCCATGGCCAGTGCCGCCACATAACCGGCCGCCACACCGATGAGAATGGGGATAAGCTTCATCATTTTGCTGCCGAACACCGCCACCATCACGGTAACGGCGAAGGTAAATCCCGACAGCAGCAAGGCTTGGTCGTAGTCCGTCACCTGCGCATCGCCGGCGCGGCCCATCGCCATATTGCTGGCCACCACCGCCACCGACAAACCGATCACCATGATCACCGGCCCGATCACCACCGCCGGCAGCAGGCGGTGTACCGCGCCCAAGCCGCGCCATTTCACCAGCGCGGCAAACACAAAATACATAAAACCGGCGGCAAACAGGCCGAACATGGTCGCGCCCATGCCCCATTCGCCCATGGCATAAATAATCGGCGCGATAAAGGCAAAAGAAGAGCCGAGGAAAATCGGCACCTTAAATCCGGTCAGGGCTTGAAACAACAGGGTGCCGATGCCTGCGCCCAATAAGGCCATGGCCGGATTGAGGCCGGTCAGCAAAGGCACCAACACCATGGCACCAAAGGCCACAAACAAAATCTGGGCACCGGCAACGGCGGTTTTCAATGGCTGCATCTCTCTTAATATCTTTCCATCAAGCAAACGGCACGGATTATAACGGTGAATAACGCGTTTTCATACCGAGCCGACACCGTATATTCCCAAACCATAAACAAAATCGCGCCCCTCCGTTTGTCTGCACACGGAGGGGCACGAATCGGCTACGGCTACGGGATTACTGCAACTCGCCCGCTTTGCGTTTGGCAATAAAATCTTTGGTTTCCGCCACAATCACGCCGGAAAGCAACAGCAAAGCAATCAGGTTGGGCGCAGCCATCAAACCGTTAAAGGTGTCGGCAATGTTCCACACCAGTTTGACACCGGCCTGATCTCCCGCCGCATCGCCGGTTTGCACCGCCAAGCAGCCCAGCAGCACGGTCATCACATAAATGAAACGGTAGAACGGCACCATGCGGTCGCCCATCAGGTAAGAAGCGCATTTTTCACCGTAGTAACACCAGCCCAAAATGGTGGAATAGGCAAAGAAAATCAAACCCACGGTCACAATCATGCCGCCTTCGCCGGGCAGCATATTGTTGAAGGTGCTGACGGTCAGCGGGGCGCCGCCCACCACTTCGGTCAGATACGCGCCGGTGCCGGCATCGATGGCGTTCATTTTCAACAGGCCCATCACCAATACGATGCCGGTGATGCTGCACACCACGATGGTGTCGAGGAAGGTACCGGTCATGGACACCAAGGCCTGACGCACGGGGTGGTCGGTTTTGGCAGCGGCAGCGGCAATCGGAGCGGAACCCATACCGGCTTCGTTCGAGAATACGCCGCGGGCCACACCGTAACGGATCATGGAACCGATGGTGCCGCCGGCAACCGCGCTGGCACTGAAGGCATCATTCAGGATGATTTTTACCGCCGGCACCACCAAATCCAGGTTGAGCAGAATAATGGTCAGACCGCCCAGCACATAGCCGATGGCCATTAAGGGAACAATCAGGGAAGAGGCGGTGGAAATCCATTTGATGCCGCCCAATACCACAATCCCGGTCAACAGGGTGAGAATGAGGCCGGTTACCAAAGGATCCACCTGGAAGCTGTGGTACACCGCATCGGCCACCGAGTTGGACTGCACGGAGCTGCCGATACCGAAAGAAGCCAACACGGCAAACAGGGCAAACATCACCGCCAGCCATTTCTGCTTCAGGCCTTTTTCGATGTAATACATCGGGCCGCCGGACATTTCGCCTTTGCTGTTCACTTCACGGTATTTGACCGCCAATACGCCTTCGCCGTATTTGGTGGCCATGCCGACCAAAGCGGTCATCCACATCCAGAACACCGCGCCCGGCCCGCCCAAGGCCACAGCGGTGGCCACGCCGGCAATATTACCGGTACCGATGGTGGCGGACAGTGCGGTCATCAGGGCGCCGAAATGGGACACATCGCCGGCCGGCTCGCTGCCGTCGGCATTTCTTTTTTGCGGCATAAAGGCCTGTTTCAGCGCATAAGGCAGCATGCGGAACTGCAGCAGGCCCAAGCGCACGGTCAGCAGCAGGCCGGTGCCCACCAGCAGGGCCAACATATAAGGCCCCCAGACCAGACCGCCGATGTCGCCGACAATCTTGTCCAGAGACTGGACCCAAGTCATTTCTTGTCCATCCATTTCTGTCATCCTTTATTGATGAAAATCAGTTGATTGAATTGATATGTCCGGCCATTCTCCGAACAAAGACAGGCCGCATTTCAGCACAAAGCGTTAAAATATGCAAGCGAGTGTTAATCATAAAGCAGAGCCACGGCTTCCGTCCAAAGGATTACCCCGATGCCGCCTTCTCCGGCGGGCACTTTTGCACAGCGGGCAAAACACTTGCCAATTCCCCCGGCGCAAGAGTATCTTTGCCCTCTTTCACACTCCACTCCCCACAAGGTGAACACCATGGCAAGAGCCGTTCCTGCCGTTTTCGGCAGCGTTTTCCACCCCGAAATGCCGGTATTGGCTTATGAAAACCAAGCCTGGCAAGCTGTGCGCTGGCAATCCGCGCAAGATTTGTCTTTGGTGCCCGGCGCCCACGCCCTGCATTACGGCAGCGAATGTTTCGAAGGCTTGAAAGCCTTCCGCCAAGCCGACGGCAAAATCGTTCTGTTCCGCCCCCAAGCCAACATCGCCCGCATGCAGCAAAGTGCACGTCTGCTCTACCTGCCGGTGCCGGAAACCGATGCCTTCCTGCAGGCGCTGACCGAACTGGTGGTTCGCGCGGCCGAATCGGTGCCTGATGCCCCGGCCTCCCTCTATCTGCGCCCTACCCTGATCGGCACCGATCCCGTGATCGGCAAAGCCGGCGCCCCTTCCGAAAGCGCCCTGCTCTACATTTTGGCCTCGCCCGTGGGCGACTATTTCCAAACCGGTTCGCCGATGAAACTTTTGGTGGAAACCGAACACATGCGCTGCGCACCGCACATGGGCCGCATCAAATGCGGCGGCAACTACGCCTCCGCCCTGCCGTGGGTATTGAAAGCCAAAGCCGAACACGGCGCACATCAAGTGCTGTTCTGCCCCAACGGCGACGTACAGGAAACCGGCGCGTCCAACTTCGCCCTGATCCACGGCAATGAAATCATCACCAAGCCGCTGACCGACGAATTTCTGCACGGCGTTACCCGCGATTCCGTGCTCACCATCGCCCGCGACCTCGGCTACACCGTCAGCGAACGCCCGTTTACCGTGGCCGAACTGAAAGCCGCTGTGGAAGACGGCGCCGAAGCCATCCTCACCGGCACCGCCGCCGTGATTTCGCCCGTTACCTCTTTTGTCATCGACGGCCGGGAAATCGCCGTCCGCAGCCAAGAGCGCGGCACCGCCATCCGCAAAGCCGTCACCGACATCCAATACGGCTTGGCCGAAGACCGCCACGGCTGGCTGGTGCCGGTGGCGGGCTGAAACGTACCCAAAGGCTACCTGAAAAACCCGCTGCCTCAATAAAATCAGCTCCCTAAGCCAAAAGACTGCATCCCGCATCCGCCGGATTCAGTCTTTTTTCATCATCCAAACAACCAAGCGGCAGATAGACCCAGCGCCTACCCGATACCCCAAGCCTGCCTTTGTGCGTATAATGCCGCCTTTTTTCCACCGCGCGGTTCGCAAACCTCCCGCGCTGCCGGCCGAACGGCACCTGCCTTTCAGCCGCAGAACCAAAACTAGGAACCTTTCATGTCTCCAGCACAAGCCTTGGTTATCTTCTCAGGCGGCCAAGATTCCACTACCTGTCTGCTTCAGGCCATTGCCCGCTACGGGCGGGCGGCCGTGCACGCCCTCACCTTCCAATACGGCCAACGCCACGCCATCGAGCTGGAACGCGCCCGCTGGATCGCCCAAGATTTGGGCGTGGCACACACCGAATTCACCCTGCCGCCGCTCAACACCCTGAGCCGCAACGCCCTCACCGACGCTTCCCTGCCCATCGAACAGGCCGCACCCGATGCCGTGCCGAACACCCTGGTGGACGGCCGCAACGCTCTGTTTCTGTTGTACGCCGCCATCTTTGCCAAATCGAAAAACATCCGACACATTATTTTGGGCGTGTGCGAAACCGATTTTTCCGGCTACCCCGACTGCCGCGATGTGTTTGTCCAATCCATGAACGCCACGCTGAATCTGGCCATGGACTACTCCTTCGAAATCCATACCCCGCTGATGTGGCTGACCAAAGCGCAAACCTGGGCGCTGGCCGACGAATTGGGCTACCTGAACTATGTGCGCCAACACAGCCACACCTGCTATCAGGGCGTGGCCGGCGGCTGCGGCGCATGCCCCGCCTGCCTCCTGCGCGAGCGCGGTTTGGCCGAATATCTGGCGCAGCAAGCGGAGCGGCCGCAATGAAGGTCAGCAAAATTTTCGAATTCGACGCCGCCCACATGCTCGACACCCACGACGGCAAATGCCGCAATCTGCACGGCCACACCTACCGTTTGGAAGTCACCCTTTCAGGCAGCCTGCTGCAGGGCGGCCCCAAAGACGGCATGGTGTACGATTTTGCCGACCTCAAAAGCAGCGTGCAGCAATGGGTGCTCAGCCGCTTCGACCATGCTTTCCTCTACGACGCCCGCAATCCTCATGAGGCCGAACTGGGCCGGCTGCTGGAGGGCTGGGGCCGCAAAACCTTGGCTCTGCCCTGCCGCACCACTGCCGAAAACATGGCCGTGCACATTTTCGACAGCCTCCGCCGGCACCATCTGCCGGTGTCCGCCGTCAAACTGTGGGAAACGCCGTCTTCCTGCGTAGAATACACAGGAGACAGCGCATGAGATTCCCCCTGCTGCCCGACAAGCCGAGCTACCGGATTGTGGAAATCTTCGAAAGCCTGCAGGGCGAGGGCTACCACACCGGCATGCCCGCCGTGTTTATCCGCTTGGGCAAATGCAATCTGGCCTGCACTTGGTGCGACACCGACTACCTCAACTTCCGTCCGATGAGCCTGCTCGACATCCTGAACACCGTGGCATCCTATGCCAGCCGCAACATCATCCTCACCGGCGGCGAACCCACCATCCAGCCGCACCTCGGCCGGCTGCTCGACGCCCTCAAAGCACGCGGCTACCGCCTGCATCTGGAAAGCAACGGCCTGCAAGCCATCCCCGAACAAATCGACTACGCCGCCGTCAGCCCCAAAGCCGCTTACGCCGAGAAATACGCCGCCGCCGGCACCAAACGGGCAGACGAAGTCCGCATTGTGGCCGACGGAGACGTGTTGGCGTTTTGCACCGCAATCGAGCAAAGCATCCGTGCCGAGCGCTATTATCTGTCGCCCTGCGAACGCAACGGGCAAATGAATATCCACCACACCATCCGCCAACTCGGCCGGCTCAACGCCCGCGGTTCCGGTTGCCCGCACTGGCAGCTTTCGGTACAAACCCATAAATGGGCCGGCATCGAATAATGCAGAATACGACAAAAATGCAACAACTTTCTGCAGCAGGCTACCTGAAAACGAGTAAGACTGTGTAAATAATATAAGTTATTCAATTTAATCATTATTTAAAAACCAACATCTAAATCGTGCAGACAATCCGCCATATTCCGCCCTTCAAATGCTGCGCCGCCGCAAAAATAATGCCCGCCACCATCCATTAACGGTTGACGGGCGGTTGAAGTGCAATTGCCAAGGCCTGCCAATCGGCGCATAATCCGCGCCGATGCTGCAACCCGAAAGAATGTACGCCTCCTGGCGGCTTAACCGTTGGGGCCGAAACATTTCCACACAATCCAATCATTATCCATACGAGGTAATCTCATGAAACACAATCTGATTGCTGTTGCCGCCCTGTCTTTGTTCCTGGCCGCTTGCGGCAACCAAGCCGCCCAAGCGCCTGCTGCTTCCGATGCGTCTGCCGCAGCCGCTTCCGAAGCACACACTCCGGCTTCCGATGCCGCCAATGCCGTTGACAATGCCGCTTCCGAAGTAAAAGAAGCCGTGGGTGCCGCCGCCTCCGAAGTGAAAGAAGCCGCTCAAAATGCCGCTCCGGTCGTTGAGAATGCCGCTTCCGAAGTCAAATCTGCGGTTCAAGGCGCGGCTACCGAAGTCAAAGAAGCCGTTCAAGGCGCTGCCGACAAAATCAGCGAAGCCGCCAGCGAAGCCAGCAAATAATCCGACACGGCACACCCAACACCCTGCATATGCAGGGTGTTGTTTTATCCGCCAATGATGCCCGCCCTGCCGCCAGCCGATCAAAAACAGAGTGTTATCGGCAAGCTGGTGTGAAGCCCTTTACTGGAAACGTAAAGAATAAAGTAGAATCTAGACACTAAATATAGTTGGTTCTATAATCTGAAAATCAATAAAACACCCAATCGGCATACCTGCTTTACCCGGCATAAAACAGGCTGCTCAAACACACACAACACAGCAGAGGACATCCCATGCAACATCCATTCGCCCCCCTCACCATCCGCGGCCGCGAGCTGATTCCCATTGTGCAAGGCGGCATGGGTGTGGGCATTTCCGCCTCCAGCCTCTCCAGCGCCGTGGCCCGCGAAAACGGCATCGGCACCATCGCCAGCGTGGATTTGCGCCACCTGCACGAAGACTTGCTGGCCGAATCCAAAATCAATCCCAGCGACGAAAAATATACCCGCCTCAACCTGATTGCACTCGACCGCGAAATCCAAGCCGCCAAACAGCAGGCCGAAGGGCGCGGCATGATTGCCGTCAACGTGATGAAGGCGGTAAAAGACCATCCGGCTTTGGTGCGCCAGGCCTGCGAATCCGGTGCCGACGCAATTGTGATGGGTGCCGGCCTGCCGCTCGACCTGCCCGACATGACCGAAGGCTTCAAAGACGTGGCGCTGTTCCCGATTTTGTCGGAATCGCGCGGCATCGGCATCGTGCTGAAACGCTGGATGAAAAAAGGCATTCTGCCCGACGCGATTGTGATCGAACATCCCGCCCACGCCGCCGGCCACTTGGGCGCGGCCACGGTGGACGGTATCCGGGACGAGCGCTTCGAATTTAAACGCGTGATCGAAGAGACCTTTGAGGTATTCAAAAAACTGGGCTTGGAAAGCGAGAAAATCCCGCTGGTATTGGCCGGCGGCATGGCCAACTTCCAGAAAATCACCACCGCCCTCAAAGACTGGGGTGCCTCCGCCGTACAAATCGGCACCGCTTTCGCCGTCACCCACGAGGGCGACGCCCACATCAATTTCAAAAAAACCCTCTCCGGTGCCGAGGGCGAACAAATCGTGGAATTCATGTCGGTGGCCGGCCTCCCTGCCCGCGGTGTGCGCACCAAATTCCTTGACGGCTACCTGAAACGCGAAAGCATTCTGCAGGCCAATGCCAAAGCCGACCCGCGCCGCTGCACCCAAGGCATCAACTGTCTGTCGGTATGCGGTTTGCGCGACGGTTTGGAAAAAGTGGGGCAGTTCTGCATCGACCTCAAACTGGCCGCCGCCTTCCGCGGCGAAGTAGACAAGGGACTGTTTTTCCGCGGCAAAGACCCGCTGCCGTTCGGCAAAACCATGAAAAGCGTGCAAGAAACCGTCGAATACCTGCTCACCGGCAAACTGGCCGCATCTTCAAAATAAATCTGCGGCAGCCGCGCCGGCTTTTCAGGTAGCCTGAACGCGGATAGAGTCAAACAGGGCAGAACCTCCGTCTGCCCTGTTGCCGTCTTCCCCTGCCTCCGGCCGCTGCCTGTCATCCCCTGCCGTCTTCCGCTATAATCCGCGTTTTCTTTTATCCACCGCACAACGGAGCAAACAATATGGCCAAAACCATCATCCATACCGACAAAGCCCCTGCCGCCATCGGCGCCTATTCCCAAGCCGTACGCGCCGGCGACACCGTTTACCTGAGCGGCCAGATTCCGCTTAATCCGGAAACCATGGAAGTGGTGGCCGGCGGTTTTGCCGAACAGACCCACCAAGTGTTCAAAAACCTGCAAGCCGTGATCGAAGCGGCCGGCGGCAGCTTTGACGATGTGGTGAAACTGAACGCCTACCTCACCGACTTGGGCAACTTCGCCACCTTTAACCAAATCATGGGCGAATACTGCAGCCAACCCTTCCCCGCCCGCGCCGCCGTGCAGGTATCCGCCCTGCCCAAAGGCGTACTGGTAGAAGTGGAAGGCGTGGTGGTGTTGAACGCCTAATCAGCACAAAGGCTGCCTGAAACCGTTTCAGGTAGCCCCTTCCTTCTGCAACCATCCATAACAGATAAAGGGCGCGCAGGCACACAGGGGGCGCCGCTGCCAAAAATGTTTTGTACACGCCGGCAGACTGTGTAACAGCAGACAAGACAGCGAAAAGTGAGGCATGGGTAAGGTTGAGGATGCAGGTGCAGGCTCCGATGACGGGTCTGTTACTGGCGCGCGTTTCCAACCATGTTCTCAGCCCGAGTAATGACCGGGTTGTCTTTGTTATTGCGGGTTCGAATCCCGTCGCGTCCACCATCCGAACAAAATTGCAGCCTCAATCATCCCGTCCGTACGCATAACCCGTACCCATTTAGCTCAGCAGCTGACACCCGCTGCTCCCCGCAGCAAACACCGAACCACGCTTTTCATGACCCGCTACGCCATCGGCGACCTACAAGGTTGCTTCGAAGAATTTCAAGAACTGCTCGCCCGCATCGGCTTCTGCCACGGCCGCGACACCCTCTGGCTGGTGGGCGACATCGTCAACCGCGGCCCGCAATCGCTGGCCTGCCTGCGTTACATCAAACAGCACGAGCACAGCATCCAAACCGTTTTGGGCAACCACGACCTGCACCTCTTGGCCGTCGCCCACGGACACGCCCAGCTCAAGCGGCAGGACACCGTATCCGATATTCTCACCGCCCCCGACAGCCGCGCCCTGCTCGACTGGCTGCGCCACCAGCCGCTGATGCTGCACGACGACACCTTTGTGCTGGTGCACGCCGGCCTGTGGCCGCAATGGACAGTGGCCGAAGCCCGACAGCGTGCCGACGAAGTGGCCCACGCCCTCCAATACGACGCAGCCGCCTATTTCGCCCATATGTACGGCAACCGGCCGGATACCGATCGCCCCGCCGATGCCGCCGAGCGCCTGCGCTTCGCCACCAATGTCTTTACCCGCATGCGCACCCTCACCACCGAGGGCCGCTTGGATTTCGATTTCAAATCCACCCTGGCCGAGCTGCCCGCGCACCTGCTGCCCTGGTTCCGTGCGCCGAACCGGCAGCATCTGAGCCACCACATCGTGTTCGGCCATTGGTCTGCCTTGGGTCTGCACGCAGAAAACCAAACCTGCGGCATCGACACCGGCGCCCTGTGGGGCGGCAAACTCACCGCCCTGAATCTGGATGATGACGAAGTGTTTCAGGTAGCCTCCAAGCAGGCGAAACGGTTTTGAGGCTGTCTGATTGGTTCTCTGGCCGCCCGTGCGGAATGTTGCGGAACGTAAACCCGGCAGCGGTGCAGTAAGGCTTTTGTTACAATGTACGCCGCTGCCGTCTGCGGGCAGTGCCGATTTTCCCCGTTATTTTAGGAGTACTTCATGAAAAAAGTGTTTATCCCTGCCGCCGTGATGGTGTTGTCATTGGCCGGCTGCGCCAGCAGCAGCGCCCCGAAAAGCAGCACCCCCGCCCAAGGACAACAAGGTGCCGCCACGCCCGTGCCGGCAACCACCCCGGCCATTCAGGTCGCCCAAGTGGACAGCATCGACAAAACCGTAGAAGTATCTTACAAATGCACCTCCCCCAACGGCGAACAGAAAATGTCGGCCATGTACGGTGTGAAAGACGGCACCCTGGTGGTGGCGCAACTGAAAGTGAATAACCAAGCCTCGCCCGGTCTGTGGCGCGTACTGAATGATGCCAACGGCAACAGCCAAAACAGCTTCTACGGCGAAGGCCTCACTTGGATCACTGGCAAAGCTTCTCCCAACGATGTTTCCCGCGTGAACGCCAACGTGCTGCTGCAGGCACAAAGCTTGGACAGCAACGGCACCCCGGTCGGCCAGCAAAACGTACTCTTGCGCGACTGTGCAGTCGAGCGCACCGCCGCGCCTGCCCGCCAACGCGGCCAGCAGCAACGCAACAACCGCCGCCGCCAATAATTCTGGCAACTGGCAAAACCGCCCCATAGACTGGACTGCCCTTAAAATTCGGCCAGTTGAACCAATCGGTTTTCAAGGACTGAATTCTGTGCTGCACAGGACTCAGTCCTTTTAATTTCAACTTAACTCTATCGTGATTGTAGTAATGAATATATTGAAGTAATTCGGTTTCCAATTCGTCATGCGCAGACCAGCGGTTAAGCGCCCGACGGACGGTATCGGATTTCCCGAATATGGCGGGTAAATCCCGCCACGGACAGTCTGTACGCATGCGGTAGAAAATACCTTCCACAACAAGACGCATGGCTTGCTTGGCATAGAGGCCGTTTTGCCGCAACACGGCAGATGGCTTCGCACAGAGTTCATTATTGAGCATGATGCGGGGCATGGCGGAATCCTTCAGGTTTGTGTGAGGAGGAAACGTCAATACAGAATTCCGCTATTTTTCAAGATGATGTCTGTTACACGGGGTGAATTGTCAACAAGCCCCTAGATGTATAGTCCCAGACTTTAAGGGTTCAATTTTCTCCCCCGAATGGAAGGAAGCA
>JAUMZB010000039.1 GCA_030528345.1 Eikenella sp. | reverse complement strand
GCCTGAACGCTTTAGAATAAATCCATGCCAGCTAATGGCGGGACTATACACCTAGAAACAGGCTACCTGAAACCGCTTGATCGGTTTCAGGTAGCCTGTTTGGCAAAATAGGCGCAACGACAAAACTCAATCGATGCCGATGTCCAAACAACACACTTCGCCGCAATAAATTTGGCCGTCGGCGTGCACATGCGCGGGCTTGCGGGCGGCGAAAGCATAGGTCAGGTCGGCGCGGAAGGTGTCGGCATCCGCCTCTGCGGTATCGCCGTTGAGGCCGGTGGGAATATCCAGCGCCACTTTGAAACCCTGCAAAGCGTTCATGCGACGGCAGCATTCGGCCACTTCGGCCGGCAAAGCGCCGGCAAAACCGGTGCCGAAAATGCCGTCAATCACCACATCCTGATCCGTGGTGTGCAGCCCTGCCGGCAGCGCGTCGGCCACCGTCAGCCGCACGCCCGCCAGGCCGTGCAAACGGCGGCGGTTGGTTTCGGCCAAATCCGACAATTCCCCGCCCAACACCAGCCACACCTCCACCTGCCAGCCGTGCTGCTGCAACACCCGCGCCATCACCAAGCCGTCGCCGCCGTTATTGCCTTTGCCGCACACAATCAGCGCACGGGCCGGCAGCGGACGGCGGCGCAGCAAATCCGCTGCCGCGGCCTGGCCGGCGTTTTCCATCAATTGCAAAAACGGCGTGCCGGCATCCACGGCAGCCTGCTCGCGCGCGCGCATTTGGGCGGCGGTGTAGATTTTCACGCAAGGGGAAGACATGGCGGGCTCCTTAATCACAAATCGCAAGATGGCAACGGCATGGCAAACAAGCGGCACAGGCTGCCTGAAAACAGCCGGCAAACATCCGCCCGCCGCTTTCAGGTAGCCTGCAGCATAAACCGCTGCGGACAGAGTTTATTCGGAGCGCCGGTAGGGGTTTTCCACCGCGCGCACCAATTCCACCAGGAATTCGCGCACCTGCGCTTCGCCGCAGCCCATCAAGAGCGCGTCTTCAAACGCATCCTGCGCCGACTGGTAGAGCTCCTGCATGTTTTCGCGCATCACTTTCACCTTTTCGGTGCACGACACAATCTCGCCGTTGTCGCCATACCATTTCGGCAGTTCGGGCATACTCATGCGGCGGCCTACTGGGTGAAACGGCCGGAACGGCTGACGCGGCGGGCGGTGGCGTACTTGCTGCTCCAATAGCGGCTGCTCAGGCTGGTGATTTCGATGTCTTTGCCGGTGCGCGGGGCGTGGATGAAGCGGTCGTTGCCGATATACATGCCCACATGCGAAATGCGGCTGCCGGCGGTACGGAAA
Organism: Eikenella sp.; assembly: GCA_030528345.1. Lineage (GTDB taxonomy): Bacteria > Pseudomonadota > Gammaproteobacteria > Burkholderiales > Neisseriaceae > Eikenella. The sequence continues at coordinate 13,534 of JAUMZB010000039.1, read as the reverse complement.
AACACCATGTCGCCGGGCTTCAGATGGGCGCGTTCCACCTGCTGGCCGACACGTGCCATTTCGGCCGAGGTACGCGGCAGGGTGATGCCCATGCTGCGCCGGAAGATGTATTGCATAAAACCGCTGCAATCAAGGCCTTGGGTGGGCGAATTGCCGCCGAAGCGGTAAGACACGCCGATCAGGCTCATGGCGTTCATGATCAGATCGCCGGCTTCGTCGGCCGGCGCGGCAGACTGCTGCGGCGCAGGAGCGGGCGCAGCGGCGGCCGGTGCCTGGCTGCTGCCGGTGCGCTCGCGGATCAGCCTGTCCAGCGCATCGCTGTCCAAGCCTTCGGGCGCCGCCCAGGCGGATACCGACCAGCCGAGCAGGCAGACGGTCAGAGCCCAGCGGCCTATTTGTTTTATCCGATTCATCGATACTGGGTTTCCATTTTCGCGCCCCTGGCCGGGGCGCTTATGTTATGCTGTGTGCCGTTTGCACAGAGGCCGGCATTGCGCCGGATTTGCCTTTTACTTTCGACCGGTTGATATGATCAAACCTGCCTTTTCCGCCATGGGCGACATCGGCCGTCTGCGCCAAATCGTTACCATTCTGGCCCGCCACGGCCTGGGCGAATTTATCCGCCGCATCAAATTGAACCATGCCTCCTGGTTCGGCCGGGAAGAAGCGGAACCGGCCGCGCCAAATGCTTATCTGAGCACGGCACGCCGCTTTCGGCTGGCATTTGAGGAATTGGGCCCAACTTTCGTCAAGCTGGGGCAGATTCTGTCTACCCGCGTCGATATTTTCAATGCGGAATGGATTGAGGAATTCGAACAGCTGCAAAGCAATGTCAGCCCGATGCCGTTTGAGGAGGTGCGTGCGCTCTTGACCAGCCAGCTGGGGCGTCCTTTGGAAGAAGTGTTCCGCTCCATCGACCCGCGGCCGGTGGGCAGCGCTTCGATTGCACAGGTGCACGGCGCAGTTTTGCACGACGGCAACCGGGTGGCGGTAAAGGTCAAGCGTCCGGATATCGAATCCACCATTCAGGCAGACCTGCGCATTCTAACCCATTTGGCACAGCTTATCGAATCGGAAATCGGCGAAAGCCGCCGCTACCATCCGGTGCAGATGGTGCAGTATTTCGCCAAAAGTTTGGCGCGGGAAACCGATTTATCGGTGGAATTGCGCTATCTGCAACGCTTCGAAGCCATCTGCCGCGACAACCCGCACCTCCGCATTCCCAAAGTATACGCCGAATACAGCAACCGCCAGATTCTGGTGCAGGAGTTCATCGACGCCCCGCTGCTGAAAGACACCGACTGCAACGCCTTTTCCGCCGAAGAGCGCCATCTGCTGGCCTGCCGCGTGACCGACGTGCTGCTGGGCATGATTCTGCGGCAGGGCTTTTTCCATGCCGACCCGCATCCGGGCAATATTTTTATTTACCCCGGCCTCAACATCGGCCTGATCGATTTCGGCCTGGTCGGCCACCTCAACAGCGCCCGCCGCAACGAAATCATCGCCCTCATCGAAGCGCTGATGAACCGCGACCCCTTCGCCATGCAGTATGTGCTGGCCAATTGGGCGCAGGGCGAATTGCCCGACGAAAACCTGCTCGGCGGCGACGTGATGGAAATGCTGCTCAACTACGAGCACACCGCCATGCGCGATTTGCGCATCAGCCAAGTGATCAACGACATCACCCGCATCATGCGCACCCACGAGCTCACCCTGCCCGGCGATTTGGTGATGCTGTTCAAAACCCTGATCACCCTCGAAGGCGTGGTCAAGCGGCTGGACGGCAATTTCGAAATGCTGGAGCACGCCAAACCGATTGTGCAAAACGTGCTCAAACAGCGGGTGTCGCCGCAGCAAATCTGGCGCAAAACCCGCATCCACAGCCGCATGCTGGCCCAGCTCATCGACGATGTGCCGGAAAACCTGATGCGCCTCAACCGCCGCATCCAAAACGGCAAGCTCAACGTCAACCTCGACCTCAAACGCCTGGACGACCTCAACCACCACCTCGACCGCGTGGCCAACCGCCTCACCATGGGCGTGGTGACCGCCGCGCTGATCGTCGGCTCCTCCATCGTGCTCTCCAGCAACACCGGCCCCAAACTGTTCGGCCTGTCGTTTTTCGGCTTCGTCGGCTACCTGCTGGCCTTCGCCAACAGCCTGTGGATTATTTGGTCGATTTGGCGCTCGGGCAAACATTAGGCTGCCTGAAAGCAACCGCCCGCTTTTCAGGTAGCCTATCGCCTCCAACACATAACCGTCTATCTTTCACGTCCATAAAAAAACAGAAGGCCAAACGCCTTCGGTTTTTTTATATCGGGCAAGCCATGGCGGCCGCCTCACTTCCTCAGCAAAGCCCGTTTCACCATCAGCCAGCCGTCTTTCATGCCCAAGGTCGGGCGTTGGCGGAACACATCGTAGCCGACGCCGTCGAGCTTTTGCAAAATCAGCTGCCCGCCCACCACAATCATGCGCAGTTCGAAACCGATGCGGCCGGGCAGGGTGTTGCCCAAGGGCGAGCCGGCTTTCAACATTTTGTAGGCGCGTTCGCACTGATAAGCCATCAGACGCTGGAAGGCGAAATCCACTTTGCCCGCCCCAATCTGCGCCTCGCTCACGCCGAAGCGGGCCAAATCTTCCTGCGGCAGATACACGCGCCCTTTCTGCCAATCCAAAGCCACGTCCTGCCAGAAATTGACCAGCTGCAAAGCGGTACAGATACCGTCGCTCTGCGCCAAACTGCGTTCGTCGGTTTGGCCGTAGAGGTGCAGCAGCAGGCGGCCGACCGGGTTGGCGCTGCGGCGGGCGTAATCCACCAATTCGCCGAAATGGGCATAGCGGGTTTTCACCACGTCCTGCTCGAAAGCGGAAAGCAAATCGTAAAACGGCGCCGGCGGCAAGACAAAGGGCTGCACCGCCTCGCGCTGCAGGCGCTGCATCAAAGCGGTTTGCGGCGTCTGACCGGCCGCGATGGCGTCCAATTCGGCACGCAGGCCAGCCAATTGCTGCAGGCGTACTGCCGCCGGCGCTTCGCCCTCATCGGCCATGTCGTCGGCGGTGCGGGCAAAGGCATAGATAGCATGCACGGGGCGGCGCAGGCGGCGCGGCAGCGCCAGCGAACCGACGGGAAAGTTTTCATAATGGCCGACCGACATTGTCTTCCTTCTTCCTTCATGCTTTCAGGTAGCCTGTGAGGCTACCTGAAAGCATTTAGCGTTTGGCAAAACCGCGTTGCTGCAAAAACGGCAGAATATGCGGGCGCACCGGCTTGGCCAGCGTATTGGCCACCTGTTTCTGCCAATCCAAATCCAAGCCGCTGCGCCGGCGGTAATATTCGGCCAATTCGGCATTGTAGGCCGCCAGCTCCTCCGGCGGACACACCCGATAGCGGTTTTCGCTCACCAAGCTCGCCAAAGGCAGGCGCGGACGGTAGATCGGTTCCTGATCGGGATGACCCAGACACATGCCGAACAGCGGCACCGCCGTATCGGGCAACCCCAACACCTCGGCTGCCGCCGCAATATCGTTGCGCAGCGAGCCGATATACACGCCGCCCAAGCCCAGCGATTCCGCAGCCAGCAACACATTTTGCGCCATAATGCCGGCATCCACCGCGCCGATCAGCAGCACTTCGGTGTAATCCAGCTGCACATCGGGCACTTGCTGGCGGTGCTTGCTGTAATCCATGCAAAACACCAAAAATTCCGGCGCTTCCAACACATATTTCTGCTGCGCCGCAATCTGAAACAGCCGTTCGCGCACCGCCCGATCAGTCACCCGCACCATGTGCACGCACTGCATAAAACTGGAAGAGCTGGCCGCCCGCCCCGCTTCCAACACCGCCTCCAACATTTCCGGCGCCACCGGCTCGCCGGTGTATTTGCGGATGGAACGGTGTCGGCGGATGGTTTCCAAGGTAGGGGCGCTGGGCAACAGGGTTTCTAACATTTTTTCAATCCTCATCAAACAAGCCGATCTTCAAGCCGGCCGCCGCTAGGCCAAACGGACATTTTGGGCGCGTAGCTGATTTTTAAGACAAAAACATTTGTTTCAAGGCGCAAAGCACAGCAAGGTTGAACACCTTGCGCACATTTCCAACCCCGAAACGGGCGATTTGTGGCCAAAAAGCGGCTGTGAACGGACTGTCCGTTTGACCTAGCACGTGTCGTCACCAAGCGTTGCGGCGGGTGTTTGCCCAAAACCCGCACCTGCGGCCTTGTCCCCCAAGGGGACGCGGAAAATGCCCGCAAGATGCCCCATCTTGCTGCGCCGGCCGGTTTTACCGGCGCAGCGTGTCAAACCGCCCTCTTCAGGCAAGCCTTGCAGCTGCAGATTTTGCCCCGCTAGCGCAGCGGACCGGCGAAGCCAAAAACCGCTTCGCCAGCATGATGGCCACACGCCCTAGATTTCGCCGCGCGCTTCGGCCAAAGCATAGGCGGCATCCAACTGCCGCCGCACGCTCATCGGCAATCCGGCGCACGAATCCAGATAATGCTGCCGGTAGCCCGCCAAGCCAAACCAAGCCGTACCGGCCAGCGTGCTTTGCACCAGCATCAGATGGCAAATCAAATAAGCGCGGGCGTCTGCGGGCTGATAAGCCGCCAACTCCACGGTTTCGGCAGGGTAAAACGCCTGATCCGCCTCAATCGACAGATAGCCGTTTTGCCGCGTAAGCACTTCTTTGAGCGCCGCAAAATGGCGCTCCGACTCCATGCCGTAATCGGCGGCGGCAATGCGCCGCAACAGGGCATCATCGGCGGTGAGTACTTCCGGAAACACCGCCGGCGGGAACACCCGCCCTCGGGATGCTTGACGCTTGCCCATCGGCCGCTCGGCTTTCATCTGAAACAAAACGCAGCCACTATAACAGATGGCCGCAGCCGCTTAAAGCACGCAGCCCCTCCGGTGCCTGTTGCCCGCTCACCGAAGCGCTGCGCCATCTGCCACCCACTTTTCAGGTAGCCGCAACCTTCAGCACCCTCAAGACACGGCAAACCGGCATGCAAAAAGGCCGCTCCAAACGGAGCAGCCTTCAAAATAGGGCGGCGAGCCAGAACCCCGGCACTGCTGAATCCGAGATGGGCTGCTTGCTTCCGCACCTGACCCCTTGTCCCAGACCATCATGCGGGGAGACCCGCCAAAGAAGGGCGGATTATACCCAAGCGCCGCCTGTTTGACCAGCTTATTTTCTTCTTTACCCGACGCAACAGGCAAAGCCCACAGGGAACGCCCCTTACTCCATACTTCCCTCCAACACGCCCCTAACATCAACCACCTGCGCAAATATCCGGCTGGCTTCGCCATGCCGAAAAATGCTTTCAGGCGGCCTGTCCGGCAATCGGCAGAACAACTTCACTTAAACTTGGCCGAATCGGTATGCCGCAAGATTACAGGCTACCTGAACACCGTGTAACCCGGCAGCTACAAAGCACCCGGTTCGATATACGGCACCCGACCGTCCGGCTGCTCGGCCTGTTGCGCATCGAATACCACGGTAAACAACTCCCCGCCCGCTTCGATGCGCCGATACTCGGCCAACACCGGCAGCAGCGGATCACGTTCGTGCAGGGCGCACACCATATAATGCCAAGGCCCGCGGCGGCGTTCGCGGTAAAGTGCGCGCAGCAAAGCACGGAAAATATTCAGATCATCGCCGGCCACCGCCACCAGCGACACATAAAAATAAGGCAGCATCCCGCCCGGCTCCGGCAGCGGGCGATAAGGCGTGAGGCGGCATAAGGCGTTGTAAAACGGCTTGAGCCGGCGCCAGACCCCGCGATAGCCTTCCACATGAATTTGGCGGCTGGCGTGTTGGTCCCACGCGGCCAGCACGCCGACGATCTCGCCGCTGCGGCGGGCAATCTGAAAATCTTCCATCCGCAAACCGCGCAAACGGCCGTTGCGCAAATCGGCCGGCTCGTAATGGGGGGCAAACTGGCGGCGCGCATGTTCGCGGTTGAGAAAAGCGAACACCGCCTCCTCATCGCCCGAGCGCCCGGGCGCAAGCGTGACCCCGGCTACCTGAACGGCGGCTTTCGGCCAAGCCAGCTGAATCATCGGCGTGTGCACCCGCCCCTGCGGCAAATAATCGGGCAGGCCGGCGCGGCAGGCGGCCAATACCGCCAAAGCCGCACGGTTGTCTTGCAGAATCATGCTGGTATACACCGGCAGCGGGCGGCCGGCTTGCCCCTGGCGCAGGAAATCATAGGCGCGGCGCAAGACAAGGCCGTTGCGGTAGGCCGCTTCCAAGCGCAGGTCGGCCAGATAACCGATGGTGCGAAATTCGCCGTTGAAATAGGCGGGGAAGCGGAACAGCCCGCCCAAACCGGCCAAACGTCCGCTGTCGGTGTCCACGCCTTTGTAAATTTCCGCCTCCGTGCCTTGGATGGCGGCGGCGGCAAAATACGACGGTTCGCGCCGGAAGGTGAGCGAGATCGGACCGTCCATCACATTGCGCCGCAACAGGGCGCGCAGTTCGGCATCGTCGGCTTCGGTAGCGGGGAAAAAACGGATACGGGTCATGCCGGCAACAGGAAGGAAAAGAATGGAAAGCCCGGCCAGTTTACCGCAATGCGGACTGCTCCGCCTGCTGTGCCGCACGGCTCCGACTGTTACCCAGCCCGCCGGCCCTGCCGGCAACGCCCTGCCCCGATTTTGGCTATAATCCATTTTCTTGCCACTCAAGCGCAGGCTACCTGAAACCGCCCCGCCCGCCGGCGCAAGCACCACAGGCTTTTCAGGTAGCCTTTCCCCTGCCCGCCATGTCTCTACACAATTACTGGTACATCGCCGCCACCGAACGCCATGTACGGCGCCAACCGCAATGCGTCACCCTATTCGACCGCCATTACGTGGTCTTCCATGCCGGCAACGGCCGCTTCGCCGCCTTGGAAGACCGCTGTCCGCACCGCAACGCACCTTTGTCGGCCGGCAAGGTATGCAACGGGCACATCCAATGCCCCTACCACGGCTGGCAGTTTGCCGCCGACGGCAGCCTGGCGCGCATTCCCGCGCTGGACGGCCAAGCGCTGCCCGCCATCCGCATCCCCGCCGTACACTGCACCGCCCAAGACGGCTATGTCTGGCTCTGCCCCGGCACGCCCGCCGCCGCAACGCCGCCGCCCTTCCCGCATCTGAACGAAGCGGGCTGGACCAGTTTCCGCATGCGCACCCGCTTCGCCGCGCCGGTGGCTCAGTGTCTGGAAAACTTTCTCGACTGCCCGCACGCAGTGTATGTTCACGATTCCTGGTTCCGCTCCGCCACCGGCAAACCGGTGCGCGCCACCCTGCGCCATCTGGCGGACGGCGCCGAAGTGGCATACGAAAACGAGCCGCGCGAACACAGCTGGGTGTGGCGGCTGCTGCAAAACAGCGATACCGAAATGCGCCATACCGACCGCTTCATCGCACCGGCCACCTCGCGCGTGGACTACCGCTTCTCCGACCGCAAGCACTACATCATCACCTCCAGCTGCACCCCGGTAAGCGAAAACGAAACCGAAGTGCACACCGTCATCAGCTTCCGCTACGGCCGCCTCGGACCTTTGGTGCGGCTGGTGTTCGAGCCCTTGTCCCGCCTCATCATCCGCCAAGACGTGGCCGTCATGCAGCGCCAGCGCGACAACATCCGCCGCTTCGGCGGCCGCGAACGCTTTTACATCTCGGAAGCGGATTTGCTGCTGCCCGCCATCCTGGCCTGGCGCCAAGCCCTTGCAGAGGGCGGCGAACCGCCGGCAGCGGGCACGGAGCCAACCCGAACCCTATCCCTTTGAAACAAGCAAAGCAGAGTGTCAACCCGGAAGCCGCTTGACTTTTAATTTAGACTGTTCTAAATTAGAAAAAACTGAATTATGGAACAACAAGCTTTTTCTTTAGCCGAACAGGCCGCTGCCGCCGCAGAGTTTCTGCGCACCTTGGGCAATGCCCACCGCCTGCAGGTATTGTGCCTGCTGATGGCGCACGGCGAGCTGAGTGTGGGGCAGATTCACGAGTGCACCACACTCAGCCAATCCGCCCTCTCGCAACACTTGGCCAAAATGCGCGACGAAGGCCTGATTGCCTACCGGCGCGACGGCCAAACCCTGTATTACTCGGTGTGCGACGAAAAAGTGGCGCGGATTGTTTCCGTATTAAAAGAAAACTTTTGCCCGAGCGAACCCCAACAGGAGGCATCATGACTTTACCCGCCCTCACCCCGCAGCAGGCTGCCGAAAAATTAAAAGACGGCGCCGTTTTGGTGGACATCCGCAGCAGCGGCGAATATGCCCACCGCCACATCGACGGCGCGGTTTCCCTGCCGCTCGACCAATTGTCCAACCAAGCCCTGCCCACCGGGCGCACCGTGATTTTCAGCTGCCTGTCGGGCATGCGCACCCGGCAAAACGCCGCCGCCCTCGCCCAATGTGCGGGCGATTGCCCCGAAGCGTATATTTTGGACGGCGGCCTAAATGCCTGGGCGAAAGACGGCTTGCCGGTGCAGGCCAAACCCGGCCAGGCGCTGGACATCATGCGCCAAGTACAGATTGCCGCCGGCGGCTTGGTTTTGCTGGGTGCGGTGCTCGGTTTGGCCGTTTCACCGTGGTTCTATGCCCTGTGCGCCTTCGTCGGCGCCGGCCTGCTGTTCGCCGGCCTCACCGGCTTCTGCGGCATGGCCAAACTTTTGGCCTGCATGCCCTGGAACCGTGCCTGACCCTTTTATTCCCGACTATTTTCAAAGGAGAACCTTCATGAACAGTAATCTCGGACAAGCCGACCGCCTCTTGCGCCTGATTGTCGGCATCGCCCTGATTGTCCTGAACCTCACCGGCGTGATCGGCATATGGGGCTGGATCGGCATCATCTTTGTCGCCACCGCGCTGATCAATTTCTGCCCGATTTACCGCCTGCTGGGCATTTCTACCAAGAAGAAATGAAGAAATAATACCGGCGGCACCAGCATGCGCCACATAGGACAATAAAGGAGAACAAAAGGCTGCCTGAAACGCTTTCAGGCAGCCTTTTCCCCATCAGACGCTTGCCCGGCCAATGTTCGGCATCCAATTACGCCGCGCTGATTTCCTGAGCCAGCTTTTGCAGTCCCGGCACAATCTCGCGCACGAAATCCGCTTCCTGCCAACGGCTGGCCGGCACACTGGCATTCAAAGCGTGGGTGTACCGCTGTTCCGCCCGGTTGTACACGCCCACCGCCACGGCCAAAATATCGGGGGAAAACTCACCGGCGGAAAGCGTGTAACCGTGCTCGCGGTAAAACGCCTCATAACCGGCCAGCATTTCCAACTGCTGCGCCGTTTCCATTTCAGGCAGCGGCGGCAGGTGGCGGCACAAATGCGCTCGCTGGAAATCGTCGGCTACGGCATAATACGCACGGCCGATGGCCGTTTGGGCCACCGGCACCTTGCTGCCCACCATCAGCTGCACCGCCAAACGCGCCGGGCTGCGGCAGCAGGCCAAATACAGCATTTCGCCGCCCTCCTCTTTGGCAATGTTCACCGACACATGGTGTTCGGCGGCAAAGGCGGCCATCAACGGCTGGGCATGACGGATCAAGTCGTATTGCGCCCAAGCGGTGGCGCTGATGCGGATGGCGGCCATGCCCAAGCGGTAGCCGCCGTCCGGGTCTTGTGCCAGAAACTCGGTACACAGCAGGGTGTAGATCAGGCGCGACACCGTGGCCTTGGGCAGCTTGGTGCGCTCGCAGATCATTTGATGGGTCAGCGCGATGTTGCTGTTCTCGAAAACGCTTAAAATGCCTAGACCGCGAGCCAGCGCGGTCACGAATTGGCGGTCGTTCTCGATTTCGGCGCGCTGGATTTCGGCGGAAATGGTATTTATCACTTTACAGCCCTTTCGTTTTTGCTTATATTTCGTTCCGTATTGTAAAACAATATTTCGACTGGCGGAATATTTTTCTGTTTCCATTTGATTTCAAGGAGAATCATCATGGCACAAACCCGTGCACCGTTTACTTGGGAAGACCCCCTGCTGCTGAGCAGCCAACTCACCGAAGAAGAACGCATGGTGGCCGAATCGGCCGAAGCCTTCTGTCAAGAACAACTGATGCCCGGCATTCTGATGGCCAACCGCGAAGAAAACTTCGACCGCAACATCATGCGCCAAATGGGCGAACTGGGTCTCTTGGGCGTCACCATCGACGGCTACGGCTGTGCCGGCATGAGCAGCGTGGCCTACGGCCTGATCGCCCGTGCGGTGGAGCGCGTGGATTCCGGCTACCGCAGCGCCATGAGCGTGCAGTCCAGCCTGGTGATGCACCCGATCTGGGCCTACGGCACCGAAGAACAGAAAGAAAAATTCCTGCCCAAACTGGCCACCGGCGAGCTGATCGGCTGCTTCGGCCTGACCGAACCGAATGCCGGCTCCGACCCCGCCTCCATGCAAACCCGCGCCAAAAAAGTGGACGGCGGCTACTCTCTGAGCGGCAGCAAAATGTGGATCACCAACAGCCCGATTGCCGATGTATTCGTGGTGTGGGCGAAAGACGATGCCGGCGAAATCCGCGGCTTTATTCTGGAAAAAGGCATGAAAGGCCTGTCTGCGCCCAAGATTGAAGGCAAATTCTCGCTGCGTGCCTCCATCACCGGCGAAATCGTGATGGACGAGGTATTCGTGCCCGAAGAAAACGCCTTCCCCGACATCCGCGGCCTCAAAGGCCCCTTCGGCTGCCTGAACAAAGCCCGCTACGGCATTGCCTGGGGCGCCATGGGTGCTGCCGAATTCTGCTGGCAGGCCGCGCGCCAATATACCCTGGACCGCAAACAGTTCAACCGCCCCCTGGCCGCCACCCAAATCGTGCAGCTGAAACTGGCCAATATGCAGACCGAAATCGCCCTGGGTCTGCAAGCCGCCCTGCAAGTGGGTCGTTTGATGGACGAAGACAAAGCCGCCCCCGAAATGATCTCCCTGATCAAACGAAACAACTGCGGCAAGGCTTTGGACATCGCCCGCGTAGCGCGCGACATGCACGGCGGCAACGGCATCGCCGACGAATACCATGTCATCCGCCATGTGATGAACCTGGAAGCCGTCAACACCTACGAAGGCACCCACGACGTACACGCCCTGATTCTGGGCCGTGCGCAAACCGGCATTGCCGCCTTCGGCTAAACCGCAACACAGGCTGCCTGAAAGCACACAGGCGTTCAGGTAGCCTGTTTCGCATTGCCCTTGATTCATCAAATACAGCAGTATTTTTGGTGTGCATTCCGCCAACCGGGCAACAGCCGGGAATGTTCAGCGCAAATACTGCCGTCACACCGGCCGAGACTGAACCCATTCATGCCACCCGACGACAATTGGCACAGCGACGGCTTCAGCGCCGAACAAGGCGGTGCCGAATCCGCCCTGCACGCCGCTGCTTGGAGCGGGAACATCGGCCGCGTGCGCCGTCTGCTGGCTGCCGGAGCCGACGTCAACTGGCGCGACTCCAGCGGCGAAACCGCCTTGTCCGGCGCCGCCAGCTGGGGCGAAGATGCCGTGGTGCGCTGCCTGCTGGCCGCCGGAGCCGACGTGAATGCGGCCGACCGCCACGGCTATACCGCCCTGCACTGGGCCGCCAGCCACGGCAAATTGTCTACGCTGAAAATCTTGCTGGCCGCCGGCGCCGACCCTGCCGCCCGCGAATGCAACGGGCGCAGCCCGCTGGACATGGCTTCCAGCCCGGCCAAACAGCGCTGCCTGCAACAGGCCGGCAAAGAAAATACGTAGTTTGAGACCTTTGCCAAGCCGCCCAATGTGGATGCCGTTCAAGGCTTGGCAGCGCGCGTGATCGCCGGGCATCAACACGCAATGCAGCAAGGCGCCGCAGACGGGGGTTTTGCAAAGGTTTCAGGCTACCTGAAACCGGCCGGATCACCGCAACACTTCTGCAAACAACAAAGGAATGGATAATGGCAAAGCAAGCATTGCAAGGCATTAAAGTATTGGACCTCTCCCGCGTATTGGCGGGCCCTTCCTGCACCCAGGCGCTGGCCGACTTGGGTGCCGAAGTGATTAAAGTGGAGCGCCCCGGCGCGGGCGACGAAACCCGCCAATGGTCGCCGCCCGCCTTTGCCGACGGCACCGCCGCCTATTTCGGCACCGTCAACCGCAACAAACAGTCGATCACGCTGAACTTGGCCACGCCCGAAGGCCAAGCCATCGTGCGCCGCCTGGCGGCCGAAGCCGATGTGCTGGTGGAAAACTACAAAGTCGGCGGCCTGAAAAAATACGGCCTCGATTACGCCTCGCTCAAAGCCCTCAATCCGCGCCTGATCTACGCCTCGCTCACCGGCTTCGGCCAAACCGGCCCCGACGCCGCCAAACCCGGCTACGACTACATCATTCAGGGCTTGAGCGGGCTGATGAGCATCACCGGCCCCACCGACGGCCTGCCGCACAAAGTGGGCGTGGCGGTGGTGGATTTGTTTGCCGGCCTGCAGCTCACCATCGGCATCCAAGCCGCCCTGTTGGCGCGGGCGCACACCGGCGAAGGCCAGCATGTGGATGTGTCGCTGCTCGATTCCGCCGTTGCCATGCTCGCCAACGTGGGCATGAACCATCTCGCTTCCGGCGACGTGCCGCCGCGCCTGGGCAACGCCCACCCCAATATCGTGCCCTATCAAGTATTCGAAACCGCCGGCGGCCAACACCTGATTTTGGCCTGCGGCAACGACAAACAATTTGCCGCCGTCTGCGGCGTGCTCGGCGGCCGCTGGCACGAAGACCAACGCTACGCCACCAATCCGCAGCGTGTGCGCCACCGCGACGAGCTCGTGCCCGAGCTGGCGCACGCCTTTTTGCAGCGTAGCCGCGACGAATGGCTCGCTGCGCTGGAAGCCGTGCAAGTGCCCTGCGGCGCCATCAACAACATCGCCGAAGCCCTACAACTGCCGCAGGTGCAGCACCGTCAAATGGTGGTGGACTTCGCCGAGCAAGGCAGCCCGGTTCGCATGCTCGGCAACCCCATCAAACTTTCCGCCACCCCCGTGCGCTACGACAGCCCGCCGCCGGCTTTGGGCAGCAGCACCGATGCCGTATTGCGCGGCCTCGGCTACACAGACGAAGACATCAGCCGCTGGCGCGAGGAAGGCGTGATTTAAACGCCCAAAATACGGACAGGCTACCTGAACACCGATTTCTGCTTGGCAGAAAGGTTTCAGGTAGCCTGTGGTCTTTATTCTATGCAAGGCGGGCATCCCTACCCTACGGTTGGTTGGAGGCCGTCTGAACATCTTTTTTCAGACGACCTTTTCTTACTATAAATCCGTTTATTTTTCTGCCAATTTCTTCAACACCGCTTTTACCGTATGAATCCGCGTTTCCACATCTTCCATTACCGCGCTTACGCGCAGTTTGTCTGTGCCAGCCGTGCGGTAGTTTTTGTTGGTCTGCATCAGCAGGATAATCTGTGCGGGGTCTATGATGTAGTGTTTGCCGAAGGTCAGGGTTAGGGCTTCGGCTATTGCCGAGGCAGTTTTTCATACAGCCTGAAATCACCAATGCCGCAACCTTTCCAAAGCCTCCGCCAAAGTATATGCAC
>JAUMZB010000105.1 GCA_030528345.1 Eikenella sp. | reverse complement strand
TAGCTGCGGGATGTGCAGTTGGCCGTCAGCACGCGGCGGCTGGTACGCCAGTCGCTTGCAGGATAGGTGAGTACGCCCGCACCGTTTTGCTCCTCCCAGCGCAAATTGCCCAGACTATTGGCGTAGCGGCCGCCTGCCGTATCAGAGCGGCCGTCGAGATAGTCGATAAATGTGTCTTTGCCGTTATTGAAACTCAGGCTGATGCGGGTAGGGCTGCGGTATTTGATGGAAACCCGGTAGCCGTTGTCGCAACTGAAGCTGCCGTAGCGGCCGTTCGGATCCGGCTGATAACCGCCGATGGCAACGCCGTCCAAAGACAAATTATCCGCCGAGATGCAGCCGCCGAGCAGCAAAGCGGCCACGGGCAAGGCCATCCAAGTATTCATATTGATACGCATGATTCAATCCTTTTATCCATGATGGTGGAACAGAGACATTATAGCCGATATGGTGTTCATCAAAGCGGGCGGCCGCCACTTATTCCGGACTGGCGAGCTTCATCACCACCACGCCGGAAATAATCAAAAACGCACCCAGCCAGCGGCCGAATGTGGCGGCATCTTTGAAAAACATGATGCCCACCAAAAATGCGCCCGCCGCACCGATGCCCGTCCACACCGCGTAGGCCGTGCCCATCGGAATGGTTTTTTGCGCCAGAAACAGGCAGAAGCCGCTGGCGGCCATAAACGCCACCGCCATCACGATGCCCTGCCAGCGGCAGCCTTCCTGCTGCGCCAGTTTCAAACCCAGCGGCCAGCCAATTTCCAATAAACCGGCGGTAATCAGATAAACCCAGCTCATTTTTTGTTCCTTTTCCTTTCTTGCCATTGCTTTCATCGCAGACCGACCGAAGGCCGCCGGCCGGCAGCGGCCTGTTTTTCAGACGGCCTTCATCCACCCCGGCTCCCGACAAAACCCTGCAAACGGTTCCCCGCCCGGCCAGCACAGGTTCAAGCCCGCCCCTTCCAAAGCCGCATCGATAACCATCCACACCAATTGCAATACCTGTATGCCGTCCAAACCATGAATTTGAAAATTCATGTCTTCGCCCGCGCCGACGATGCGGTAGGGGCAAATCCATTCTTCTTCGTGCAGTTCTTCGGGTTTGCCGATGAAGATGTTCACTTTCTCTTTGGGTTTGCCTGCCAATTCAAGGGTACGGTAGGCGATGGCGGTGTCGAAATTGAGTTTTTCTTTCTGCATGATTCCACCTTCGAAAAAGTATCAAACAACACGGGAGCCGTCATAAAAACCGTCAGCCCAATATTTCGCGGTACAGCGTCAGCCCCGCCTGCGCGGCCATAATCATCACAATCACTGCACCAATCAGAATCAAGGCCGGCACCGACCAAAAGGCTACCTGAAAATACTGCCGCCGCGCGGTTTTTAAAAAAGCGGCGGCTTGGGCGTAGTCTTTGCAGCGGCGTTTTCGGCGCACTTCTTTGAGTACGGCCGCACGCAGTTTCTGCATGGATTTGTCGTAAAACACGGCGATGCAGGTAAAGGCGGC
>JAUMZB010000038.1 GCA_030528345.1 Eikenella sp. | reverse complement strand
GCTAACCGATACTAATTGCTCGTGAGGCTTGACTCTATCATTTGAAGAACTTCGGTTCCGGTGCCGGCACAGGTATCGGAAAACAGAAGAACAGCAAGATAAAGCTTACATAAGACTTGATGAAACATCATCACCCGTGTTGATTAAACAATAAATAAGTGAAGCAGCGCTTCATAACGGCTTACCGATTTGACAGTTTATGTTTGGCGGCCATAGCGGTTTGGTCCCACGCCTTCCCATCCCGAACAGGACCGTGAAACGAACCAGCGCCGATGATAGTACGGATGCCCGTGTGAAAGTAGGTCACCGCCAAACCCCCATCCAAAGCCCCCGATCATTCGGGGGCTTTCTTTATGCAGAAAAATAAACAGGCAGTATTGAAACCGACAGGGCTTAAAAAAGCCGAGAAAACCGTGGCCGTTTCTGCTGGAAAGCATGAGGCAAGCGCTTGGAGATGCCGCCGCCTCAAGATAAAATCCAAGCCGTCAGATTACCCGATACTTAAAAGGACAACCCATGAACACACAGGAAAAAAAATATTTGCAGGACATGGTGGATACTGCGCTGGCCGCTTTGGAAGATGTCAAAGCGAAAGACATCGTCATCATTGATACTTCGGCTAAAACCTCTTTGTTTGCCCGCATGATTGTAGCGGGTGGCGACAGTACCCGCCAAGTTAGGGCCTTGGCCAATCATGTGGCAGCGGAGCTGAAGGCGAAAGGCTTTGAACTCTTGGGTTCGGAGGGGGAAGAGGGCGGCGAATGGGCGCTGGTGGATGCCGGCGACTTGGTGGTGCACATAATGTTGCCGACAGCCCGCGATTTCTATGCCATCGAGCAGCTCTGGGGTGAGTGAAAAGGCACTGCCGCCGTCATATCGGCCTCAATTGACCAGGATGGGATGGTCGAATCAGCCGTGACCAAAATCTGCCAAGACATTGCTGTGGAGTGGAAAGGTTGAGGGGCAAATTGAAAGCAGAATGGTTTCAGCTAGCCTGGATTTGAATAAAATCCGAAATGGCGTGCCGCCCTCGTCGGCTGATGCCGGTCTGGCACGAGGGTATTTTGCTGATGATGGAAAGACGGTAATTGAGTCTGTTGCGTGATTGTTGATGGGGGCGCCATGTTGAAAAAAATTCTGCTGCTTTTACTGTTGGCGGCGATGGTACTGGTGATCACGGCGTTGCTGACCCACCAATCTCTGCCCGATAACCGCCAGCGCAGCAACTCGCAAAGCCTGCCGGCCAATCCCGAAGGGCGCTTGGCCCGCCGTCTGCTGCCGCAAATCGAGGCGCATCCCGGCCTTTCCGGCATTTATGCGCTGCGCGACGGCCGCGATGCGTTTCTGGCGCGGCTGGCGCTGGCACAAAGTGCGCAATACAGTCTCGATGTGCAGTACTACATCTGGCACGACGATATTTCCGGCCGTCTGCTGCTGCAAAGCCTGTACCAAGCTGCCGAGCGCGGTGTGCGCGTACGCCTGCTGCTTGATGACAACAACACCGGCGGCATGGACGGTCTGCTGGCGGCCGCCAACGCGCACCCCAATATCGAAGTGAGGCTGTTCAACCCGTTTATGCAACGCGGCTTTCGCCCGCTGGGTTATTTGAGCGATTTCTTCCGTCTCAACCGGCGCATGCACAACAAATCGTTCAGCGCCGATGGCGTGGTCACCATTGTGGGCGGGCGCAATGTCGGCGATGAATATTTCGGCGCCGGCAACGGCGTGATGTTTGCCGATCTCGATGTGGCCGCAGCCGGCCCGATTGCGCAGGCGGTGGCGCAGGATTTCGACCGCTACTGGGCCAGCGAATCGAGTTATCCGGCGGAAAACATCATCAGCGCCGCGCCGGCGGCCATGGATGCCGCCCCTTCCCAAGATGCCGACACCCAAGGCTACCTGAAAGCCTTGGCGCAATCGGCGTTTGCCCGGCAGCTTGAGGCCGGCAGCCTGCCGCTGGAATGGGTGCCGGCCACGCTGGTGAGCGACGATCCGGCCAAGGGCTTGGGCAAGGCTTTGCCGGGCAATACCGTGGTGGCGCACATCAGCCCGCTGATGGCGGCGGCGGAGCAGGAGTTGTTGATTGTTTCGCCCTATTTTGTGCCCACCCGGCAGGGGGCGGATTGGCTCGGGGGCATCGCCCGCAGCGGCAAAAGCGTGCAAGTGCTGACCAATTCGCTCTCGGCCACCGATGTGGCACCGGTGCACGCCGGTTATGCCAAATACCGCGAGCCGCTGCTGGATGCCGGCGTCGAATTGTTTGAACTCAAGCCCGATGTGACGGTGACCACCGAAAATCACGGCGGCATCACCGGCAGCAGCGGCGCCAGCCTGCATGCCAAAACCTTTGCCGTAGACCGGCGCACGCTGTTTGTGGGCTCTTTCAATATGGATCCGCGCTCGGCTGCGCTCAATACCGAAATGGGTCTGCTGATCGACAGCCCTACTTTGGCGGGCCGGCTGGCGGACGGCCTGCAACAGCACCATGCGGCCCACACCTATAGTGTGCACAACACGCCCGAACAGGGCTTATATTGGCAAACTCAGGAAAACGGCGAAACCCGCACATTCGAGACCGAGCCCAAAGCCGGCGTCTTCAAACGTTTTGCCGTATGGTTTTGCGCTTTATTGCCGATTGAATGGTTGCTTTAACCGCCAGACATCTTGTTTTCAGGTAGCCGCCGCTCCTGCCGTTAAGAAAGAGCGGTTTTTTTGAAGCGGGCACCTGTGTTCGCGTTCTTGTGGATGCCAAGCGCCCTAGGGCGGTTGATGCCGTCTTTGTTTAATCGATTTTTTCAATAAATTAATCAAAAAAAACTGTTTGCCTGATAAATATACCGACTTTTAAGATGGCTGCCGATGTGATCAACCATTTACAGGAGAAGTAGACGATGGCCGATTTGTTTGACAACCCCATGGGCTTGTGCGGTTTTGAATTTGTGGAGTTCGCCGCCCCCGAAGCCGGTGTGCTCGAGCCCTTGTTTGAAAAAATGGGCTTCACCCTGGTGGCGCGCCACCGTTCCAAAGACGTGTTGCTCTACCGCCAAGGCGACATCAATTTTATTGTGAACCGCGAGCCCAAAAGCCAAGCCGATTATTTTGCCGCCGAGCACGGCCCTTGCGCCTGCGGCATGGCCTTTCGCGTGCGCGACGCCCAAGCGGCCTACAAGCGTGCGCTGGAACTGGGCGCCCAACCCATCGACATCCCCACTTCGGTGATGGAATTGCGCCTGCCCGCCATCAAAGGCATCGGCGGCGCGCCGCTGTATTTGATCGACCGTTTTGAAGAAGGGCGTTCGATTTACGACATCGATTTCGAATTCCTGCCCGGTGTCGAGCGCCATCCGGTAGGCCACGGCCTGAAAATCGTCGACCACCTCACCCACAATGTCTATCGCGGCCGCATGGACTTCTGGGCCGGTTTCTACGAAAAGCTGTTCAATTTCCGGGAAATCCGCTATTTCGACATCAAGGGCGAATACACCGGTCTCACCAGCCGCGCCATGACCGCGCCCGACGGCCTGATCCGCATTCCGCTCAACGAGGAAGCCAAGCAGGGCGGCGGCCAGATTGAGGAATACCTGATGCAGTTCGGCGGCGAAGGCATCCAGCACATCGCCCTGTTGAGCGACAATCTGCCCGACACCATCGACAAACTGCGCGCCGCCGGCATTCCGCTGATGACCGCGCCCAACGCCGCTTACTACGAAATGCTGGAAGAGCGCCTGCCCGGACACGGCGAACCGGTGGCCGAGCTGCAAAGCCGCGGTATTTTGCTTGACGGCACCACCGAAGGCGGCCAGCCGCGCCTCTTGCTGCAAATCTTCTCCGAAACCCTGCTCGGCCCGGTGTTTTTCGAGTTTATCCAACGCAAAGGCGACTACCGCGAAGGCTTTGGCGAAGGCAATTTCAAAGCCTTGTTCGAATCGCTGGAGCGCGACCAAATCCGTCGCGGCGCATTGGCAGTGGAATAAACGTTTTCAGGTAGCCTGCCGCCGTTGTGCAGGCTGCCTGCAAGCCTGTTTGAGGAGAAAACATCATGGCTTTGACCCAAGGCGTGCATCATGTGGCCTACCGCTGCAAAGATGCCAAAGAAACCGTAGAGTGGTATCAAAAGCATTTGGATATGGATTTTGTGCTGGCGATTGCCGAAGACAAAGTGCCCTCCACCGGCGAGCCCGATCCCTATATGCACATTTTCTTAAATGCCGGCGGCGGCAATATTCTTGCCTTCTTCGAGCTGCCCACCAAGCCCGAAATGGGGCGTGACGAAAACACCCCGTTGTGGACGCAGCATCTGGCGTTGAAAGTGGACAGCATGGACACCCTGCTGAAAACCAAAGACAAGCTGATTGCCGGCGGCGTGGACGTATTGGGGCCGGTCAACCACACCCTGTTCCATTCCATTTACTTCTTCGATCCCAGCGGCCACCGCATCGAGCTGGCCTGCGAAGTGAGCACCCCGAAAATGAACCGCGCCCTGGATCATGTGAAATGGGACATGCTCAACGAGTGGGCTGAAACCAAGCGCGCACCGCAACACGCCCGCTGGATACACGACGGCACCGAGCCGCCCGAGGTATAAGCGGCATGATCCGGCTTCAGGCAGCCTGTCGGGCTACCTGAACGCCCGTTACCAGAACAAGGATGAACTCATGAAACTAGCCACACTGAAACAAGGCGGCCGCGACGGCCGTTTGGCCGTAGTGAGCCGCGATTTGAGCCGCTATGTGTTGCCTGAAATTCCCACCCTGCAAGCCGCGCTGGATAACTGGGACAGTGCCGCAGCCGAACTCAAAGCGGTGTATGACGATTTGAACGCCCACCCTGAAAAAGGCGCACCCTTCGACCCCGAACAATGCCATTCGCCGCTGCCGCGCGCCTATCAATGGGCGGACGGCTCGGCCTATCTCAATCACGTGGAATTGGTGCGCAAGGCGCGCAATTCGGAAGTGCCGGCCTCGTTTTACGACGACCCGCTGATGTATCAGGGCGGCTCCGACAGCTTTATCGGCCCGCGCGACGAAGTGTTGGCCAAGCCCGAATGGGGCATTGATTTTGAAGCCGAAGTGGTGGTGGTGAGCGGCGATTTGAAGCAGGGCGTCACGCAGGAAGAAGCGGCCAAGGCCATCCGCCTCGTGATGCTGGTCAACGATGTGTCGCTGCGCGGCCTGATTCCGGCCGAATTGGCCAAAGGCTTCGGCTTTTTCCAAAGCAAACCGGCCAGCGCCTTCAGCCCGGTGGCGGTGACGCCCGACGAATTGGGTGCCGCCTGGCAAGACAGCAAAGTGCATCTGCCGCTGCGGGTGAAGCTGAACAATGAATTGTTTGGCTACCCCAATGCCGGCCAAGACATGACCTTCAATTTCGGCCAGCTGCTGGCGCATGTGTGCAAAACCCGCGACATGGCCGCCGGCAGCCTGATCGGCTCCGGCACGGTGTCGAACAAACAGGGTGATTTGCACGGCTCTTCCGTGGCCAACGGCGGTGTGGGCTATTGCTGCCTGGCCGAGGTGCGCATGTACGAAACCATCGAAACCGGCGCGCCGCAAACCCCGTTTATGGATCACGGCGACGTGGTGGAAATCGAGATGTTGGACGCCGAAGGCCGCAATATCTTCGGTACCATCCGCAACCGCGTGAATACGCAATACTAAGCCGCATGTTTTCAGGTAGCCTGATCCGGGCTACCTGAAAACCGGTTTGCCCTTAAAAAACCAAGCAACAAGAGGAGAAACCATGAATACCCCCTTAATCCGCATTGCGCCCAAAGAGGCGGTGCCCATCGCCGTGTTGGTGATCGCCGTGATGGCGGTGACCATGATCGGCTTCGGCTGGGTGCCGCATATTTCCATCACCCTGGTGATGTGCGGCCTCTTGGCCTACGGCAAATTCAAAGGCCAGGCTTTCAACGACATGCAGGCCAAGATGGCCGAAGGCGTGGTGTCGGGCATCGGCGCCATTTACCTGTTTTTCTTTATCGGCCTCTTGGTGGCGGCGCTGATGATGTCGGGCGCGATTCCGACGCTGATGTATTACGGCTTTGATCTGATTTCGCCGCAAATGTTTTACCTGTCGGCCTTTATTTTGTGCTCGGTGATCGGCGTGGCCTTGGGCAGCGGTTTCACCACCTGCGCTACTGCCGGCGTGGCCTTTATCGGCATGGCCGAAGCCTTCGACGCCAATCCGGCGATTGTGGCCGGCGCGGTGGTATCCGGTGCGCTGTTCGGCGACAAAATGTCGCCCCTGTCCGACACCACCGGCATCGCCGCTTCGATTGTGGGCATCGATTTGTTCGACCACATCCGCAATATGATGTACACCACCGTGCCGGCTTGGATACTGACCGCGGTGATTTTGTGGACGCTCACCGGCAGCACCGGGCAGGACAATCTGGCCGATGTGGCCGCCATGCAGCAAAACCTGCTCGCCAGCGGCCTGGTGCACTGGTATGCCTTGCTGCCTTTCGCGGTGCTGGTGGGGCTGGCGCTGAAAAAAGTGAATGCGGTCTACACCATCATCGCCACCATCCTCACCGCGCTGGTGATTACCTATATCCACAGCAGCCCCGGCATCGACCAAATCGGCGGCTATTTCTTCGGCGGCTACAAACCGGCGGAAAACCTGGATTTGGGCAGCGTGGGCAAGCTGCTGTCGCGCGGCGGCATGCAAAGCATGTTCTTCACCCAAACCATGGTGATTCTCGCCTTGAGCCTGGGCGGCCTGCTCAACGGCCTGGGCGTGCTGCCGGCGCTGCTGGCCGGCATCCGCCACCTGCTCACCGGCACCGGCCGCGCCACCTTCGCCGCCGCCTCCACCGCCTTCGGCATCAATGTGCTGATCGGCGAGCAATACCTCAGCCTCTTGCTCACCGGCAATACCTTCAAGCCGGTGTACGAACGCCTGAGCCTGCACCCGCGCAACCTGGCGCGCACCATCGAAGACTCCGGTACCGTCATCAACGCACTGGTGCCCTGGGGCGTGTACGGTGTGTTCCTGGCCGGCATTCTCGGCGTGGCGGTGGTGGACTACATTCCCTATGCCTTCTTCTGTACGCTGAGTTTGGCGCTGACCCTGATCTACGGCTTCACCGGCTTTACCATCAGCAAAGCCGAGCCGCAGGACGCGCCCCGCTGATGCCTGCAAACCGGTTTGCGATTTCCGTTGCGGTCTTGCCTGCCCCGCACAAGCGCGGCATAAGAAGGCTGCGGGCAGGTTGCGGGACGGCTTTCAGGTAGCCGGAAATTCTGCCGAGTCGGTTGGTGTGCTGCGCCGCAGCAACACAAACCGACTCTATATTTACACTTTACTTACACTTAAGTTGCGGATATATTACGTCGGCTTTTGCCCGGCATTGCAGTTGGGGCGCGGCCGAGCGTATGCGGCGGCCGTTTGTTCCGGGGCAGTTCATCAGACCAATCCGTATTTCATATAGAGGATGTACACCATGCAAACCAAGATGTTCCAATTATCTGCCCTGGCGGCCACCGTGCTGCTGGGCTTGGCGGCCTGCGGCGGCGAAAAAGCGGCCGAAGCGCCCAAAGACGGCAGCGCGCCGGCTCAGGCCGGCGGCAACACCACCCTGGTTTACTGCTCCGAAGGCAGCCCCAGCGGTTTCGATCCGGCCCAGTGGACCGACGGCACCTCCTTTGATGCCAGCGCCTACCCGATCTATAACGGTTTGGTTGAGTTCACCCGCGGCGGCACCGACGTTGTGCCCGGTTTGGCCGAAAAATGGGAAATTGCCGAAGACGGCAAAACCTACACCTTCTTCCTGCGCCAAGGCGTGAAATTCCACACCACCGAATACTTCACCCCCAGCCGCGAGTTCAATGCCGACGACGTGGTGTTCACCTTTAAGCGCCTGACCGATCCGAACTTCGAGTTCAACAAAGCCTATCCGGCCGAATTCCCCTACGCCACCGACATGGGTCTGCCCGACAACATCGCGGCGGTGGAGAAAGTGGACGACCACACCGTAAAAATCACGTTGAAAGAAGTGGACGCGCCCTTCCTGCAAAACATCGCCATGCCGTTTGCCTACATCAGTTCGGCCGAATATGCCGACCAGTTGGCGAAATCCGGCAACGCGGCCGACTTTAACAACAAACCGGTCGGCACCGGCCCGTTCAAATTCGTGTCTTACAACAAAGACGCCCAAATCCGTTACGCGCGCAATGCCGAATATTGGAATGCCGATATTGTCCACATCGACAATCTGGTTTTCGCCATCACCAAAGATTCCGCCGTCCGCGCCCAGAAAGTAGCCGCCGGCGAATGCCATGTTTCCGCCTATCCGAAAACCGCCGAAATCGAAGCGGCCCGTCAAGGCGGCAAAGTCACCATTATCGACAAACCGGGCTTCAACGTAGGTTATCTCGGTTACAACACCAAGCATCCGGTACTGGGTGATCTGCGCGTGCGTCAGGCCTTGGATATGGCCGTCAACCGCGATGCCATCATCAACGCCGTGTACCAAGGTGCCGGCACCGCCGCCGCCAACCCGATGCCGCCCACCCAATGGAGCTATAACGACACCCTGCAAAACGCGCCCTACGATCCTGAGAAAGCCAAACAGCTCTTGGCCGAAGCCGGCGTGAAAGAGGGCACCGAAATCGCCTTGTGGGCGATGCCGGTACAGCGCCCCTACAACCCGAACGCCAAGCTGATGGCCGAAATGATCCAAGCCGACTGGGCCAAAGTGGGCATCCACGCCAAGATCACCAGCTACGAGTGGGGCGAATACCTGAAACGCCTGAAACAAGGCGAGGCCGATTCCTTCCTGGTGGGTTGGACCGGCGACAACGGCGACCCCGACAACTGGTTGGGCACCCTGCTGAGCTGTAAGGCAGTGGGCGGCAACAACTATGCCCAATGGTGCAATGCCGAGTTCGACAAACTGGTTACCGAAGGCCGCACCAATACCGACAAAGCGGTGCGCGAAGAGAAATACCGCCAAGCGCAAGTAATCTTCAAGCAAGAGCTGCCTTGGACCACCATGGCGCACTCCGTGGTAACGGTATTCACCACGCCGAATGTACAAGGCTTTGAAATCAGCCCCTTCGGCAACATCCGCTTCGACGGCGTGAAAGTGGAGCAGTAAGCCCCTCCCGCTGCCGACAGGCTACCTGAAAGCCTGTCGGCAGCTTCTTGTCCGGGGAACCGCCAGCCTGTCGGACGAAACCGACAGCCGCAAATCGGCTGCCAGATGGTGCCGAACCGCCTTTGCTGCTGCGGCTTCTGCCGGCGGATGAAACCGCCTGCCGTTTCCCGATGTTTCGATTTCAGGCTTTCAGGTAGCCTCAGGCTACCTGAAAGCCTGCCCCGCCCGGCCGCGGCCGGGCGGGCAAACCCCCTTTCCCGGCCGCCTCCCTCCGCCTGATGCGGCGGTGAGCAGAACATAAGAAGCCGGCCCAACCACACAGAGCACAGCCAATGTTTTCCTTTATCTTGCGCCGCATCCTGATCCTGATACCGGTCTATATCGGCCTCACCCTGTCCACCTTTTCCCTCATCCGCATGGTGCCGGGCGACGTGGTGGAAGTGATGATGGGCGAAAAAGCCGTCGATCCCGAACTGCACGCCGCCGCCATGAAGCGGCTCGGCCTCGACCAGCCGCTGCCGGTGCAGTATCTCAATTACTTGAAAGACATCTTCAGCGGCAATTTCGGCCACTCCTTCCGCGACCGCTCGCCGGTACTGGACGACTTCTTCTCCCATTTCGTGCCCACCCTCGAGCTGGCTCTGTGCGCCATCGTGATTGCCAGCGTGCTCGGCGTGAGCCTCGGCATCACCGCCGCCCTGCGCCGCGGCACCTGGCTGGACTACACCCTGATGAGCGGGGCGCTGGCCGGCTATTCGATGCCGATCTACCTGCTCGGCCCCATCCTCACCGGCCTGTTTGCCCACTATTTGGGCTGGCTGCCGGTGTCGGGCGTGATTTCGGTGTTCCAGTTTCTCGATGTGAAGCCCCTGTACGGTTCCTGGCTGCTCGGCTCGCTGGCCAGCGGCCAGCCCGGCGCCTTCATCGACGTGGTGAAACACTTCATCCTGCCGGCGATTGCCTTGTCCACCATTCCCTTGGCCATGATCGCGCGCATGACCCGCTCCGCTTTCCTGGAAGTGCTGGGCGAAGACTATGTGCGCACCGCCCGCGCCAAGGGTTTGTCGCCCGCCCGCGTGGTGCTGGTGCACGTGATGCGCAACGCCCTGATTACGGTGGTGACCGTGGTCGGCCTGCAAATGGCCACCCTGCTGGCCGGCGCGATTCTCACCGAAACCATCTTCAGCTGGCCGGGCGTCGGCACCTGGCTCTTGGAAGGCTTCCACAACCGCGACTATCCGATTGTGCAGAACGGCATCCTTCTGGTGGCCACCGCCCTGATGCTGGTCAGCCTTTTGGTGGACATCCTCTACGGCCTGATCAATCCGCGCATCCGTCACGCTTAAAACGGGAAACAGGCTACCTGAAAACCTCTGTCCGTTTCAGGCCGCCCTCCGATAAAAATTGCTTAGGAACACATTTTGATGAGTACACACACCGCAACCGCCCCCACTGTTGCGCCCAAGCCGCCCACCCAGTGGCAGCTGTTTTACCGCACTTTCCTGGCCAATAAGGGCGCAGTATTGGGCTTGCTGATTCTCACCGCCATGGTGCTGCTGGCCGTTTTCGCGCCGCTGCTGGCCCCGCACAATCCCTACGAACTGTTTAACGGTAAAGAGCAGCTGCCGCCTTCGTTTCTGAGCGGCGGCGACGCCGCCTTCCTGTTCGGCACCGACGACGCCGGCCGCGACACCCTCTCGCGCCTGCTCTACGGCGCACGCTATTCGCTGTTTATCGCCCTGTGCGCCACCATTCTCGCCCTCATCGCCGGCGTTACCCTCGGCCTTTCCGCCGCCTTTTGGCCGCGCGTGTGGGGCAAGGGCGTGATGCTGGTGAACGACATTCTGATGTCTTATCCCAGCCTGCTCCTGGCCATCATCATCGCCGCCATTCTCGGCCCCTCGATGACCAATACCATCATCACCATCGCCCTGGTGTGCCTGCCGCCGTTTATCCGCCTCACCCGCGCCACCGCCATGGTGGAGTTGCAGCGCGATTACGTCACTTCCGCCCGCGTGATGGGCGCCGGCACCCCACGTCTCTTGTTCATCACCGTGCTGCCCAACTGCATGGCGCCGCTGATTGTGCAGGCCTCGATGATTTTCTCCGCCGCCATTTTGGAAGCCGGCGCCATCGGCTTCCTCGGTTTCGGCGTGCAGCCGCCGGATGCCGAATGGGGCGCCATGCTCGGCACCGCGCGCCAATACATTCAGAGCAATGTGTGGCTGGCGATTTTCCCCGGCTCGGCCATTTTCCTTTCGGCACTCGCCATCAACCTCACCGGCGACGGCCTGCGCGACGCCCTCGACCCGAAACTGAAACAGGTGTCCTAAGATGAACAGTCCCTTACTGCATATCGACAATCTGGCCGTTACCTTCGGCCGCGGCGAGCGCGCCTTCCGTGCGGTGGACGGCGTATCGTTTCAGGTAGCCAAAGGCCAGGTGCTGGCCGTGGTGGGCGAATCCGGTTCCGGCAAATCCGTCACCATGATGGCGCTGATGGGTCTGCTGCCCGCCTCCGCCGCCATCACCGCCGAGCGCCTCGAATTCAACGGCCAAAACCTGCAAACCCTCTCGGCCAAGGCCAAACGGCAAATCATCGGCAAAGACATTTCGATGATTTTCCAAGACGCCATGACCAGCCTCAACCCCAGCTTCACGGTGGAAACCCAAATCGGCGAGGTGCTGAAAACGCATTTGGGCTTGAAAGGCGCCGCCGCGCGCGCACGGGTGTTGGAATTGCTGGATTTGGTGGAAATCCCCGATGCCAAGAGCCGCCTGAAAGCCTATCCGCACCAGCTCTCCGGCGGCATGAGCCAGCGGGTCATGATTGCGATGGCGATTGCCTGCGAGCCGCAGCTTCTGATTGCCGACGAGCCGACCACCGCGCTGGACGTGACGGTGCAGGCGCAGATTATGGCGCTGTTGGCCAAGCTGCAGCGCGAAAAGCAGATGGCCATGATCCTGATTACCCACGATTTGGGTTTGGTGGCCGAAAACGCCCGCGATGTGGCGGTGATGTATGCGGGGCAGGTGGTGGAAACCAATCAGGTGCCGCATATTTTCCGCGAACCCACCCATCCCTATACCGAGGCCCTGCTGGCGGCGATTCCCGAATTGTCGGTCGGTCACAGCCGCCTGCACAGCCTGCCCGGCGTGGTGCCCAGCCAATACGACCGGCCGTCCGGCTGCCTGCTGTCGCCGCGCTGTCCCTATACCGAAGCGCGCTGCCACACCCCGCCCGCCCTGCAAACCCATGAATACGGCGTGGTACGCTGCATCCACCGCCACCCGCCCAAAGGAAACGCCGCATGAGCCAACCCGTCGTACTAGAAGCCAAGTCGCTGGCGCGCCACTATCCGGTGTCGCAGGGCTTGGGCAAACCGAAAAAATTCGTCAAAGCCCTCAACGGCATTTCCTTCCGGCTGCAGGCCGGCAAAACGCTGGCCGTGGTGGGCGAGTCCGGCTGCGGCAAGTCCACCCTGGCCCGCCAGCTCACCCTGATCGAAAGCCCCAGCAGCGGCGAACTGCTGATCAACGGCGGGGGCACCGCCAAACTGAGCCGCCGCGCGCTGAAAGATTTGCGCACCGAAATCCAGATGGTGTTCCAAAACCCCTACGGCAGCCTGAACCCGCGCCAAACCATCGAATACCAGCTCACCGAGCCGCTCACCATCCACACCAAGCTCTCGCGCACAGAAAAGCACGAGAAAGCGGTGGAAATGATGAAGAAGGTCGGCCTGCGCCCCGAGCACGCCCAGCGTTATCCGCATATGTTTTCCGGCGGCCAGCGCCAGCGCATCGCCTTGGCGCGCGCCATGATGCTGAATCCGAAAATCGTGGTGGCCGACGAGCCCACTTCGGCGCTGGACGTGTCGATTCAGGCGCAGGTGCTGAACCTGTTTATGGATTTGCAGGATGAGTTTCACACCGCTTATGTGTTTATTTCGCACAATCTTTCCGTGGTACAGCATGTGGCCGACGAAGTAATGGTGATGTATTTGGGCAAAGCGGTGGAACACGGCAGCAAAGAGGCGGTGTTCAGCAGCCCGCAGCACCCCTATACCCAGGCGTTGTTGGCAGCCGCGCCCAGCGTGAACGGCCACAAAACCGACCTCAAGCTGGAGGGCGAGCTGCCCAGCCCGCTCAATCCGCCCGGCGGCTGCGCCCTGCACCAGCGCTGTCCGCACGCCAAGCCGCGCTGCGCAGAGGAAGAGCCGGCGCTGCGCGAATGGCAGGGGCGTCTGGTGGCCTGCCTGCGTTTGGAAGAAATCGCCGCTTAAGCCGCAGATTGCCGAAGCGAATCCCTGAACCGCAAAGGCTACCTGAAACGGCGTTGCAGCCGTTTCAGGTAGCCTTTTATGCCGCCGGAAACCTTTGCAAAACCCCCATCTGCGGCGCATTTCTGCGTTGTGCGTTTATGCCCTGGGGGTACTGCCCGCTCGCTTGCCTATCTATGTGATATGTCTTTCCCACGGGGATTCCCGGCGTTCACGCTCACTGTGCTGCTACGCCTTGAACTGCATCCGCATCTGGGGGTTTTGCAAAGATCTCCGCCGGCGCGCCGGATTGATTACAATGGCGGCTCCGTTTCCCCGATTGCCGTCCGCCATGTCTGCCCCGCCGCGCAAAATCATCCACATCGATATGGATGCTTTTTTTGCTTCCGTCGAACTGCTGCGCCGTCCCGAACTGCGCAGCCGGCCGGTGGTGGTGGCGTGGGAGGGTGTGCGCTCGGTGGTGTGCGCGGCCAATTACGAGGCGCGCAAATTCGGCATCCGCTCCGCCATGGCTCTGGCCGCGGCGCGGCGGCGCTGTCCGCAGCTGGTGTGCCTGCCGCCCGATTTTGCGCGTTATCGGGCGGTGTCGGCGCAGATTCACGGCATTTTCCGCCGCCACACCGATGTTATCGAACCCCTGTCGCTGGACGAAGCCTATCTGGATGTCAGCAGCCCCTTGAGCGGCCACCGCTACGCCCGCGACATCGCCCAAGCCATCCGCGCCGAGATTCGGGCGGAAACCGGGCTCACCGCCTCGGCGGGCGTGGCACCGAACAAGCTGATTGCCAAAATCGCGTCCGACTGGCGCAAGCCGAACGGGCAAACCGTGGTGTCGCCCGAGCAGGTGCTGCGTTTCCTGCACCCGCTGCCGCCGGCCAAAATTCCCGGCGTGGGCAAAGTCACCGCTGCCAAAATGGCCGACTTGGGCATCCGCACCATCGCCGACATGGCGCAATGGCCGCGCGAACACTTGGTGCTGCATTTCGGCCGCTACGGCCACCGGCTGTACGATTTGGCGCGCGGTATCGACGAGCGGCCGGTGCGCCCCGAGCGCGAATACAAGCAGGTGTCGGTGGAACACACCCTGGCGCAGGATGTGCCGCTGGCCGGCCTGTTGCCGATGCTGCCGGGCATTGCCGAGGAAGTGTGGCGGCAGCTGGTGCGCAAACGCTATGCCGCCCGCCGCCTCACCCTCAAGCTGAAAACCGCCGATTTTCAGGTGCTCACCCGTTCCGCCACTTATTCCGCGCCCTTTGCGCGGGCGGCGGAATTGGCCGCCGCCGCCGCGGCCTTGTCGGCCAAGCTGCCGCCCGAGCGGCACTACCGCTTGGTGGGCATCGGCGTGTCGCATTTGCAGGACATCGAATGCCAGCCTGTGTTGTGGCAAGAAGAGGGCGCTTGGCCGGCGGACGGTATAGAGGCTACCTGAAAACTTTTGGCGGCGCGCCGTATCGCCGGAAAGTCCCCGCCCTTGTTGTTAAGCGGTGCGTGCGCCGCTTTTTCCGTTGTGCCGGTGTGATGAAACCCGTTTGCCGCCGCTGCGGTTGTCATGCCGGCGGCTGACGGCAGCGGCGCCGTCCTCATTCATCAGGCGGGGCAGTCTTTCGGCGCCACCGATGCACAGATCGCCTCGTGGTTTTAGGTGTGCGCGGGGTATTGGCTTGGGCGTTGGGCATGCGCTGTTGTTGATGTTGCCGGCCGGTTCCGCCTGCGCGGCTTTGGACGGCCTGCCCGAGGGGCAGGCCTGAGTGTTTTCCGGGGCTGCCTGAACGGCAACGGTGGGGCGGTGTTGCGCCAAATCAAGCGGCAGTATGGGTGGACATACTGCCGCTTGGCCGTGTGCGGCGCAGCTTGGCGGGCATCAGATCCAGGTGATCACGATGTCGTCGTCCAGCCACAGTTTGTTGCCCCGGTATTCGTAGGCGGTGTAGTTTTCCTGTTCCCAGCCGCTGCCGCGGCTGTCGGTGAGGGCGGTTTTCTGCCAGTGGCGCTGGAGCACCACGCCATCGCCGCGGGTGTCGTGGCGGGTGTCGGCGCGCACCCAGATGTCGAGGGCGCTGTGGTCGCTGAGCAGCTCTTCCTGCAGCAGGTGCAGGGTTTGTTTGCCGTTGTAGCGCAGATCCACCACCGCATTGTCGGCAATGTGGCCGAAGTCGAGGTAGGCCTCTTGGTCGAGATGATAGAAGCCGTTGGCGGCTTCGGCGGCGATGGCGTCGGCCAGCCGGCTGTCGGCGG